>NZ_JBQHWS010000119.1:0-10825 GCF_052063845.1 Blautia sp. HCP3S3_D9 | reverse complement strand
GGCAAACAATCCAGTCCATCAGAGTGTGAAGTCCTGCGTCAGATATCGTTGTCGTGCGTCAGCACGCCTGCAGATATCTTCCTTGTCCTTCGCACTCTGCTGAACTGTCTTGATTGCATTATTTTATGAAATTGCTATAGCTTTTTGTAAAATGGTTTCATGGTATCATTATCCTGCGGGAAGATAAATGATACTGTGGAACCATTTTTGATATTACAGGAGAATTTTATGAAATTATTAAAAAAAGTATTCGCATTCACATTTATATTTATGCTGAGCGTTTCAGGACTGACAGGATATCAGGTAAACGCCTCAGAGGAGCCAAAACATCTGGATATCCTGTTCACCCATGATCTGCATTCCCATTTGAACAGCTTTCAAATGATTGTAGACGGGACACAGCAGGAGACCGGCGGGTTTGCCCGGCTGAAAACATTGATCAATGAGCACGAGAAAGAGAATACAGATACACTCATATTGGATGGCGGAGACTTCTCCATGGGAACTCTGATACAGACTGTATATGACACTGAGGCCGCCGAACTGCGGATGCTTGGATATCTGGGCTGTGATGTGACAACTCTGGGAAATCATGAATTTGATTACGGCTCCGATGGTCTGGCAGATATGCTGAACGCCGCAGTCAGTTCAGGCGAAAATCTTCCCGGGATGGTTGTGTGTAATGTGGACTGGGATGCAATGAAAAAAGCCGGACTCAGTGAAGGACAGAAACAGATTTATGAAGCATTTCAGACATATGGAGTAAAAGACTATACGGTAATTCAAAAAGGCGATGTAAAGATTGCAGTACTGGGTGTTTTCGGCAAGGATTCTCTGGATTGCGCTCCTACCTGCGAGCTTCTTTTCAAAGAACCGTCAGAAGCAGCCAGAGAAACAGTAGAGGAAATAAAAAAGAACGAGGATGTAGACATGATCGCCTGTGTATCACACAGCGGAACATGGGAGGACGAAAAGGTATCCGAAGACGAAATCCTTGCAAAGAATGTTCCGGACATTGATCTGATCATCAGCGGACATACCCACACACAGCTGGCAGAACCGATCCTGCAGGGAGATACCTGCATCGTATCCTGTGGAGAATATGGGAAAAACCTGGGAACACTTTCCATGACTCAGAAAGAGAATGGACGATGGGAACCGGATACCTATGAACTTGTTCCGGTTACGGATAAAATCAAGGCAGATGAAGCCACACAGAAGAAAATAGATGAATTGTCAGATACTGTTGACATTAATTATCTTTCCAATTTTGGCTATACAAGAGATGAGATTCTGGCAGAGAATGACATTGAATTTAACAGCCTCAGTGAGATGGAAACAAAGCATGAGGAGTTAAATCTGGGAGATATCATATCAGATGCTTATGTATATACAGTAGAGAATACAGGAGAATCTGACGGAGAAAAAGTAGATGTTGCAATCGTACCTGCCGGAACTGTAAGAGATACTTATACAAAAGGCAATATAACAGTGGAGCAGGTATATAATTCCTTCTCGCTGGGAACAGGAAAGGACGGACTTGCAGGTTATCCTCTGATCAGTGCATATTTAACGGGAAAAGAACTGAAAACAGTGGCAGAGGTAGATGCCTCAATTTCAGATTTTATGACAATAGCCAGATTATATTGCAGTGGAATGAATTTCACCTATAATCCCCACCGCATGATCTTAAATAAAGTAACAGACTGTTATCTGACAGGTAAGGACGGGGAAAGGGAAGAAATACAGGACGATAAATTATATCATGTTGTCACGGACCTGTACACAGGCCGTATGCTGGGATCTGTTCTGGACAAATCCTATGGTCTGATATCCATCGTCCCCAAAGATAAAAACGGCAATCCCATAGAGAATCTGGAAGATTATGCAGTCATGGATGGAAAAAAAGAACTGAAAGCCTGGGCTGCAATTGCAGAGTATATGCAATCCTTTGAAGACACAGACAAAGACGGAATTGCAAATGTGCCGGAATATTATAATACAACACACGAAAGAAAAGTTGTAGACAACAGCAAAAACATCATAAATCTGGTAAAACATCCGAATAAATTTGCAATAGCGATTGTGGGAATCTGTATTGTGGCTGTTGGGGTGATTCTGCTGCTGATCTTTGGGGTTGTAAAGATTATCAGAAGAAGAAAATAGCATTTCATTATAAACATTGCATGATCAACTGCTTTATCAGGAGGGTAAAGGGTGGATATGTGAAAAGCTATTTCTATTTTGGAAAAAAGAAAAAGACCTCATAACATAATATGAAGTCTTTAAATGCACACACTGTGCAACTGGAAAAACCAGTGAGTTGAGTTTACTTTTATTTGAACTCGCAGTGCAAATCCGTAGGGGAACTACGATTTGCATCTTTATAATAATATATGGGAGGAGAAATGTCAAATGGAAAAGAAAAGTAAAAAAATTTATCTGGGACTTGATATTGGAACTGATTCAGTCGGATATGCTGTGACAGATGATCAGTATAATCTTTTGAGAGTTCATGGGGATGATGTATGGGGCAGTGTTATATTTGATGCAGCTTCTTTGAGCGATGAAAGAAGAAGTCATCGTTCTGCAAGAAGAAGACTGGACAGGAGACAGCAAAGAATAAATCTGCTGCAGGAAATTTTTGCTAAAGAAATTTCAAAGGTAGATGATCGTTTTTTTTATTCGATTATCGGAAAGCTATCGTTGGAGAGAGGATGTTCAGGACCGGTATGTTTTTTTCAATGATGAGGAATATACAGATGTTCAGTATATGGGAGAATATCCAACGATTCACCATTTGATCTGTGAATTAATGAATAATAAGAATCCTCATGATGTGCGCCTGATATATCTGGCCTGCGCATGGCTGATAACACACAGAGGACATTTCCTTAATAATCTCAATGTGGAAAAACTGGATGAAATCATGGATATCAGCTCAGTGTATCAAAATTTTATAAATTATTTTACTGAAAATGGATACAGAAGACCATGGGGTGAAATAGATGTAAGTGCTTTGTCAGAGGTATTGAAACAAAAAACAGGTGTAACGGTAAAAAATAAAGAATTACAAAATATTCTTCTGGAAGGAAAGAAGCCGGAAAAATCCGGAACTGAAGAGTTTCCTTTTAGCCAGGACAGTATCATACGACTTCTGGCAGGCGGGCAGTGTAAATTAAAGGACGTTTTTTGCAAAGAAGAATATCTGGATTTGGGATCAGTATCGTTGGGGATGGACGAGGAGAAGTTTGGTGAAATTTCAGGCAATATCGGAGAGGATTATGACCTGCTCATAGCATTACGTGGACTATATGACTGGAGTGTACTGGCAGATATTTTAAACGGTCATTCTGAAACGATTTCCATGGCAAAAGTACAGATATATGAGCAGCATGGGAAAGATTTACAGATATTGAAATATTTTGTCCGTAAATATGTACCTGATAAATACAATGAAGTATTCAGAAAAGCAAAAGCTGATAATTATGTGGCTTACACAGGTCACATGGATAAAGATACTGCAAGTCAGATTAAAAAGAAAGCAAAAGCAGAGGAGTTTTCAAAATATGTCTTGAAACTTATGAGTCCAATAAAGCCGGAGAAAACAGATTTACAGTCATATGAGGATATGTGTGAACGTCTGAAGCTGAATATCTTTTTGCCTAAACAAAAGAATACTGATAATCGTGTAATACCACATCAATTATATGAATATGAGTTGATTCGAATTTTGAAAAATGCATCCTTATATTTGCCTTTTCTTAATGAAGTCAGGAATGGAATCAGTGAGATGGACAAAGTGGTATCCATTTTCAGGTATAAACTTCCGTATTATGTAGGACCGTTAAATAAGAAATCAGATTTTGCATGGATTTCACGTAAAGCCGGAAAGATTACTCCATGGAATTACAAAGACATGATAGACGAGGATGCCAGTGAGAATGCATTTATCAAAAGGATGACAAATAAATGCACCTATTTGCCAGGGGAAGATGTTTTGCCAAAAGATTCTCTATGCTATCAGAAATTTATGGTGCTGAATGAACTTAATAATCTTAAGATTGATGGGCGCAAAGTCCCTGTTGAAGTAAAACAGGGAATCTATCATGAATTATTTGAAAAGAAAAAGAAAGTGCGGCGAAAGGATATTGAAGAATATCTTATAAGCAATAATTATCTGGCTAAGGGTTCGACAGAACTGATAAGCGGAATTGATGAGCAAGTGCATTCCTGTTTGTCATCTTATTATGCATTTCGAAATCTTTTGAGCAGAGAAATTTTATCTGAAAATGATGTAGAAAAAATTATAGAGAGGGCTTCTTATGCAGAGGACAAGAGTCGTGTAAAAAAATGGCTTAGAAAAGAATATCCTGATCTTTCACAGGATGATATTCGCTACATCACTAAAATCAAAATTAAAGAGTTTGGAAAATTATCCAGAACATTTTTAACAGAATTAAAGGGATGCAATAAGCAGGATGGAGAGATGACAACGATTCTGCGGATAATGTGGGAAACCAATGATAATTTAATGGAAATACTTTCGGATAAATATACATTTCGGGAAGCTGTGGAGACATTTACACAGGAATATTACACTGGGAAAAAACAGAGTTTAAAAGAACGTCTTGATGAAATGCGTGTTTCCAATTCAGTGCGGCGTCCGGTTTACAGAACTCTTGCTGTTGTAAAAGATATTGAAAAGGCATTTGGAAAGCCAGATAAGATATTTGTAGAAATGACGCGTGCGGATGGGCCGATCAGAAAGGAAAGAGAACAAAAAGCAGAAAACAACAGATTCTTGAGCTTTACGCTAAATGTAGAGAAGAAGATGTACGGGATTTAAAACAGCAACTAGAATCTATGGGAGAGCGTGTGGACAGTCGGCTCCAGGGAGAGCATCTGTTTCTGTACTTTATACAGTTTGGAAAATGTGCATACAGTGGAATGCCTATAGAACTGGAAAAGCTTATGTCTGGCTCAAAAGAATACGACATAGATCACATATATCCTCAGGCATATGTAAAGGATGACAGTATTATTAATAACAAAGTATTGGTATTATCAAAGATAAATGGAACAAAAGGTAATGTATACCCTATTAGTCCTGAAATTCGTAATAGAATGCAGGGACAATGGACCTGGTGGCATCATATTGGAGTGATCAGTGATGAAAAATATAAGCGTCTTATCAGGTCAACACCGTTTACAGATGATGAAAAATATGGATTTATTAATCGACAGCTTACAGAGACATCTCAATCTACAAAGTTAATAGCAGGCTTGTTGAAGGAAAGATTTCCGAACATAGACATGTTTATGTAAAGGCAGGACTTGTTTCTGATTTTCGACACGAATTTGATTTGCCAAAGTCCAGAACTTATAATGATTTGCACCATGCAGTGGATGCATATTTAAATATTGTGGCAGGAAATGTTTATAATATGCGATTTTCAAAGAAATGGTTTAGTGTTGATTCAGAATATAGTATAAAAACAAAAACAGTTTTTTCTCATCCGGTGAATTGCCAGGGAACCATAGTTTGGGATGGAGCGTCGATGCTTGCAAAGGTCAAGAAAATCGCGAAGAAGAACACAGCACATTTTGTGAAGTTTGCTACATTTAAAACAGGAGGATTGTTTGACCAGAATCCAGTTAAGAAAGGAACCGGCTTGATTCCTTTAAAGGCGGGATTGCCTACTGAAAAATATGGTGGGTATAATAAAGCTGGTATAATGTTTTTGATGCCTGTCAAATATAAAATCAGGAAAAAATGTGCAATTATAATTATGCCGGTAGAATTGCTTCATGGAAAACATTTTTTAGAAGATGAAACATTTGCCAGAGAATATACGTTTAACAGATTAAAAAGTATTTTAGGCAAGAAGGTAGATGAAATTTCATTTCCGTTGGGTATGCGTCCATGGAAGATTAATACAATGCTATCGTTAGATGGATTCAGAGTATGTATTACTGGAACTGGAGGCAAAGGAAAATGTCTGGTGGCACAGTCGGTAATGCAGTTTTCTTCAGAGGATTGTTGGAAAGGCTATATGAAGAAGTTGGAAAAATTTACTGAAAAATTTAAGAAGAATCCTGATTTTATATATGATAAAGAATATGATAAGGTATCTGTAGAGGAAAATCAAAAACTTTATGAACTGTATATTGAAAAATTACAGAATACAATTTTTAGTAAGCGCGTAAATTCACCAGTACAAATTCTCATGGATGGACAGGAACGTTTTGAAAAATTGAATATTAAAGAACAATGTGTGGTTCTGATGAATATTCAAACAGTATTTGGTCGTATGACAAGTGGCTGTGATTTGTCATTGATTGGTGGTTCGTCTAATAGCGGTGCAACAGTTAATTTCAGTTCAACAATATCAAATTGGAAAAAGCTATACTCAGATGTCAGAATTATTGATCAGTCACCATCCGGAATATGGGAAAAGCGTTCAGAAAATATATTGGAGTTATTATGAGTTGGAGAATTGTAGTAATTGAAAATCAGGCAAAACTGGATTATAAAATGGGATATATGGTCGTTAGAGGATTAGAAACCAAAAGGGTTTTGCTTGATGAAATTGGAATTCTTCTAATAGAGAATCCTGCAGTTTCATTAACTGGGATTTTGATTGAAGCATTAACAGAGAAAAAAATAAAAGTTATTTTCTGCGATCGGAAACGGAATCCAGTAGCTGAGTTGATGCCTCATCATGGATGTCATGACAGTGCAGCAAAAATACGAACGCAGATTGTCTGGGAACAGAACATTAAAGATATTATCTGGAGAGATATTGTCAGTGAAAAGATCCGCAGGTAGCGAAGCGGATTGCAAATATCCGCTTGACTCAGGTTCAGGGAGAAGAAGGAATAAGTGTACTGTCAGAAGATAATAAGGTTCTGCCTATGGCAAAACATATTGAACTGATTACAAGGTTTGTACCATTTGATATGAATCAGAAAAATCTTATTACCAAAATGACGACAAGGATGCAGAATATTGCGATAGATGAGAGCCATTATCTGGAAACAAAGGAAATGCTTGGAAAGTGGGAGCAATATCTCATGAAATTATCATTGGATATGGTTGGAACTTTTGGATTTTCAAAAATATCAATTGAGACGTTGATTAAAGCTGCGGGAATTTGTGTAGACGATGATTATGACAACCTGGGAGAACAACTGTTGGATTATTTTGAATTAGTTCAGGAATATGATGGAAAAAAATTATTTATCCTGGTAAATTTGCGGAGTTATCTTTCAGATGCAGAGATGAATTTATTTCTGCAGAATATAATAGAAAGAGATATACAGATACTGATACTGGAAAGTAGCGAACATCCAATTCTTGAATGGGAATGCAGACATATTGTAGATGCAGATTTCTGCATTTTGTGTTAGTATAGGGGTGAGTAAATACAACTTGCGAAATTGCACAAGTGATTCGCAGATCATTTATTTCAAACATTTGAGGTTTGAGAGCAGTGCAAATTCGTAGGGGAATCAAACTGTAACGATAGAATGATTGACAGATTCTTCGTTTGAGAGCAGTGCAAATTCGTAGGGGAATAAACTTCTGGGAGGGCGAATGGGCTGACGGGAAGTTTGAGAGCAGTGCAAATTCATAGAGAAAATTAGAACAGTTGTTTATCTAAATTAAATGATTTTGTAAAAAGAAAGTAGGTGAAATGTAATGAACGTTATATGTTTCCATAACCCAGATGAAGAAAATGGCTATTTAAGTAACTGGTATCTTAGTCATTTCACAGTCAACGGAATAGATTTTTCGTCAATGGAGCAGTTTATGATGTATCAGAAAGCATGCCGCTTTCATGATGAAAAAATAGCTAATGACATACTTCATACAGATGATGTTGCTGAGATTAAGAAATTAGGTCGTAAAGTACATGACTATGATGAAAATGCCTGGAATGGTGTAAGGCAACTTATTGTTTATGAGGGATTAAAAGCGAAATTCAGTCAAAACACAGACTTAAAACGACAACTTGTTGATACAGGTGATGCTGTGTTAGCTGAATGCGCAGTAAGAGATCAGATTTGGGAAATAGGTTTATCCATGGGAGATCCAAACAGGTTTGAGCAAAGTAAATGGAAAGGTAGCAATCTTCTGGGATATGCGTTAATGTTAGTCAGAGAACAGTTATAAGCGGAGGAACACAAAACAAATGCACCTTGAGTTAGCCAAAACATTGCGAAATTACGACAGAAAAAATTTATCAAAGGACATCCTCACCGGGCTGATCATTATGGCTGTTTCGATCCCGATTTCCATGGGCTATGCCCAGATTGCGGGGCTTCCGGCGGTTTATGGACTGTACGGCTCTGTATTCCCGATTATTTTGTTTGGATTGTTTTCCACATCACCTCAGTTCATCTTCGGAGTGGATGCAGCACCTGCAGCATTGATCGGGGCGGCACTGGTGGAAATGGGAATCCAGAGTGGTTCGGAACAGGCCATGGCGGTTGTGCCGGTGCTCACATTTTTTGTGGCAGTCTGGCTGCTTATATTTGCATTTTTTAAAGCAGGAAAACTGGTAAACTATATTTCTGCACCTGTAATGGGAGGCTTTATCACAGGTATCTGCACCACGATCATTCTCATGCAGGTGCCCAAATTAATGGGCGGAACTGCAGGAACCGGGGAATTGCCGGAACTGGCAGAGCATATTTGGACGACATTGGGACAGATCAATCTGCCTTCCCTGATTTTAGGTCTGGTTTCTCTGGTCATTCTTCTGGTGATGAAAAAAATCATGCCTAAGTTTCCTATGGTAGTAGTTATGATGGCTGCAGGTGTATTATTATCTTATTTCGTCCCGATTTCCAACTGGGGAATCCGCACACTGGATGCAGTAGAACCAGGGCTGCCTGTATGGAGTATTCCTGACTTCTCTGCCATCGGTCTGAAGGGAGCAGTTATCTACAGTCTGTCCATTGCTGTAGTGATCATGGCAGAAACTTTGCTTGGTGAGAACAGCTTTGCACAGAAAAATGGTTACAGGGTAAATGCCAACCAGGAGCTGGTAGCCTTTTCCATGGGAAATCTGGCGGCAGCTCTGACCGGCTGTTGTCCGATCAACGGTTCGGTGTCACGTACCGCCATCAGTGAACAGTACCAGGGAAAAACACAGTTGACCGGAATTGTTGCAGGAATCTCCATGATTTTGGTGCTTCTGGGAGCAACCGGGCTGATCGCTTATCTGCCGGTTCCCATGCTGACTGCAATTGTGATATCCTCACTTCTGGGGGCAACGGAATTTGATCTGGCTGTACGTCTGAGAAAAATCAGCAAAAAGGAATGCCTGATCTACTGGGGCGCATTCTGGGGAGTGCTGATGCTTGGTACCATCAATGGGGTATTGATTGGTATTATTCTCTCCTTTGCAGAGATGATCATCCGTACTGCAAAACCGGCACGTTGTTTTCTGGGAGTACAGCCGGGGCACAGGCATTTCGAGGATCTTACGGAAAGCCTGCATAACTGCGAGATTGAGGGTGTGGTGATCTATCGATTCAGCAGCAGCCTGTTTTTTGCAAATATAGATATTTTACAGCAGGATATTGAGAATGCCATTGGGCCGGATACCAAAGCAGTAATTCTGGATGCCAGCGGCATTGGCAGCATTGATGTTACAGCTGCGGACAGGCTTGCAATTCTGTACCGTTCTCTGAAAGCAAAAGGAATTCGTTTCTACATAACAGAGCATATCGCTGAGCTGAATGAACAGATGCGTGCATTGGGACTTGGATTTATGATCGAAGAGGGACGTGTACGCCGGACTATACATGTTGCATTGAAGGATATGGGAATCCATTATCCTTATCCTTTGAAGGGCAATGTAGATAATACAGAACGTTCTCCGTTCAGGAAGCGTGTGGACAACAGTGTACAGGAATTTGTCTGGGCTTTTGGTTCTGATTCTGAGGCAGAGATAGAGAAGCAGATCCATCTGCAGATTGAACAGCTGAAAGAGAACGGAGATATGCAGGAGTTGCTCCATGGCCAGTGGAATCATATGGATGAACTTGATGCAGATGCATGGATTGAGCATCTGGAAGAGCACATGAAGGAAATTGTAAAGATTTCCGGACAGGATGAACAGGAACTGACTGTACGTTTTGAGAAGCATCGAAAGAAGCTTCGGGAACAGATGCTGAAAGAGCATCCAGAGCTGGTGGCAATGTTCGAGGAGCGCAGGCGGCTTTTGGATGAGCAGTTGGAGAAAAAATGGCCGGATGTGTATGCACTGGTATTAAAGCAGCGTGAGAAGGATAACCGATAAATGAAAAAGTTTAAGTTAAATGTACAGAGTTACATCTGCATTTTATTATGCCTTATTTTATATATTACTGTGCTTCCCCTTTCTGTATCAGCACAGGAGGACAGATCTAAGGTTGTCAGAGTAGGCTGGTATGAGGGAACCTATAATACCACAGGACCAGACGGTCAGAGGAGAGGCTACAGCTACGAATACCAGCAGGCAGTAGCTGTGCATACCGGATGGAAATATGAATATGTGGAGGGAAGCTGGGCAGAACTGATGAGCATGCTGAAAAATGGACAGATCGATCTGCTGGGAGGCATTTCCTATACAGAGGAACGTTCCACTTCCATGCTTTTTTCAGAATTGCCTATGGGAGAGGATAAATATTACCTGTATGTGGATACTTCTAATACAGATATCTCCACTTCAGATCTGACTACATTAAATGGAAAAAGAATCGGTATGCTGCCGAATGCACTTCCTGCCGAAATGTTCCATGAGTGGGAGAAAAGTCATGGAGTAAACAC
>NZ_JBQHWS010000118.1:0-10900 GCF_052063845.1 Blautia sp. HCP3S3_D9 | reverse complement strand
AGATGTGTATAAGAGACAGAAAAAAAGGTGACCGCCCATTAAAGGCAGGAGATGAAATCCTTGTGCAGATCAGCCGGGAAGCAATGAAGGGAAAACTACCGGCTGTAACCACGAATCTGAATTTTACAGGCAAATATCTGGTTCTTACAACCGGCGATAAGAAATTTGGTCTGTCTTCCAAACTTTCCAATGATGACAGAAGCCGCATCAGTAAGTGGATGGAAGCAGAAGTTAACCGTCCGGATAAAGAGTTTGGTATCATCGTTCGTACAAATGCAGCAGATGCATCAAAAGAAGAAATACTGAAAGAACTGGAATACCTGAAGGGCCTGTATCATAAGGCTGCTGTAGACGGAAGATCCCGTACCTGTTTCAGCTGCGTATATAGAACAGAGCCTTTTTATATCTCTGCAGTCCGCGACGCCAACAGCCGGAACCTGGAAGAGATCATAACAGATATCCCTGAGATATCCCGACAGATTTCTGACTATCTTAACAGTAACAGCCCGGAGGAAAAAGAGAAGCTGCGGTTTTATGATGATAAACTTCTCCCTCTTTACAAACTTTATCGCCTGGAAACTGTCTTAGAAGAAATCCAGCATGAGAAAGTCTGGCTGAACAGTGGTGGATTTCTGGTAATCCAGCAGACAGAAGCCTTCGTATCCATTGATGTAAACAGCGGAAAGTTTACAGGCAAAAAGAAAATGCAGGAAACTTACCGAAAAATCAATTTGGAGGCAGCAAAGGAAATTGCCAGACAGTTGCGTCTCAGAAACCTGTCCGGAATTATTCTGATTGATTTTATTAATATGGAAAATCAGGATCATCAGGATGAACTGTTCCATGTCCTGCAGAAATATCTGCGCAAAGATCCGGTAAAGGCAAAAGCAGTGGACATCACTCCACTGCACATCCTGGAACTTACCAGAAAGAAAGTGCGAAAACCTGTGATTGAGGAAATTAGAGAATTATAGTTTGTCATAAAACAATTATGTAGACCAAACGAACATCTGCAATTCTCATCGATATTTTTCCGTAACTGAATAACTGCTCTGCAGTTTGTATTTTATCACAGATCCTGACGGATACCGGATTGAAATTGTATCTGTAAAATAAAAGAAAAAAAATTCAAAGAAATTGAAAAAAACTTATTGACAAATCGAATTTTGTCCGCTATTATAAATGAGATGCCGCACAGAGAGGTACAAGCACCGAAAGGTCACCATATCTGGCGAGTAAAGATTATAGGAGGTGCCACAGATGTACGCAATTATTGCAACAGGTGGTAAACAGTACAAAGTTGCTGAAGGCGACGTAATCAGAGTTGAGAAACTCGGTGTTGAAGCTGGTGAAACTGTTACTTTTGATAATGTTATTGCAGTAAGCAATGACGGATTAAAAGCTGGTGAAGATGTGAAAGATGCCAGTGTTACCGCTACTGTAGTTGAGAACGGTAAAGCAAAAAAAGTTATCGTTTACAAATACAAGAGAAAAACTGGATATCACAAGAAAAACGGTCACAGACAGCAGTACACTAAAGTAAAAATCGAAAAGATTAACGGTTAATCTGGTGTCATTATGATTACAATTACAGTTAAGAAGAGAAATGGAAATTATCTGGAATTTGTTTCGAAAGGTCACGCCGGATATGCAGAGGAAGGACTGGATATTGTCTGTGCTGCTGTTTCTGTACTGGTGATCAATACTGTAAATTCTCTTGAGACATTTACAGATGATCAGTTTGAAGTGCAGGAAGATGACGGCTATGTATCTTTTCATTTTACGGCTCCGGTTACTGAGAGGGGAACACTTCTCATGGATTCGCTGATTCTCGGATTAACAGAAATTGAGCATAGTTATAACAATCGATATTTGACAGTAAAAGTCAAGGAGGTGTAACAACATGATGAAAATGAACCTTCAGTTATTCGCACATAAAAAAGGAGTTGGTTCTACAAAGAACGGTCGTGATTCCGAATCCAAGAGATTAGGTGCGAAGAGAGCAGACGGACAGTTTGTTAAAGCTGGAAATATTCTTTACAGACAGCGCGGAACTAAGATCCATGCTGGTGAGAACGTAGGTTGCGGTAAAGATTATACTTTATTCGCACTGAAAGATGGTGTCGTAAGATTTACCAGAAAAGGACGCGATAAGAAACAGGTTTCTATCGTTCCAGTAGAAGCAGAATAATCTGGTTAAGCGGAAGGCTTCAAATCTAATAAGGGTTTGGAGCCTTTCTTTTAGATTTAAGAGTAACTTAGCTGTTTGCTTTATGAATAACAAACAGCAATTTGAAAATAACTGTAATAGCAGGATAAGTAGTCTGTATTAATTACCATTTCGTTATTATATGAATTTATACGATCGAATTGGTAATATAAACACTTATCTTTATCACAGACATTATAGTAAAGGACAGAGGTGTGTCATATGTTTGCAGACAGAGCGAAAATCTATATCCGCTCCGGTAAAGGCGGCGACGGCCATGTAAGTTTCCGCAGAGAATTATATGTTCCGAATGGCGGACCTGACGGTGGTGATGGCGGCCGTGGAGGAGACGTGATATTTGAGGTAGATGAAGGCCAGAACACCCTTGGCGACTACCGACACAAAAGAAAATATAAAGCAGAAGACGGTCAGGAGGGCGGCAAGAAACGCTGCCACGGTGCCGATGGAAAAGATGTTGTATTAAAAGTTCCGGAAGGAACTGTCATCATGGATGCAGAATCCGGTAAGGTAATCGCTGATATGTCCGGCGAAAACAAACGCCAGATCGTATTAAAAGGCGGACGAGGCGGCAAAGGAAACCAGCATTACGCAACTGCTACTATGCAGGTTCCAAAATACGCACAGCCAGGGCAGCCTGCACAGGAACTGGAAGTTCTCCTTGAACTGAAAGTAATTGCAGATGTAGGTCTGGTTGGATTCCCGAATGTCGGAAAATCCACATTCCTTTCCCGTGTTACCAACGCACAGCCGAAAATTGCCAATTATCACTTCACAACCCTGAGCCCGAACCTTGGTGTTGTAGATACTGAGAATGGCGGTTTCGTAATCGCTGATATTCCTGGTCTGATCGAAGGTGCATCAGAAGGTGTAGGGCTTGGACATGAGTTCCTTCGCCATATCGAACGTACCAGAGTCATCATCCATATCGTAGATGCAGCATCTACAGAGGGCCGTGACCCGATTGATGATATTTATAAGATCAATAAAGAACTGGAAGCCTATAATCCGGAAATCGCAGCAAGACCACAGGTGATCGCAGCAAATAAGATTGACTGCATTTATACAGAAGACGGGGAAGAGAATCCAGTAGACAAGCTTAAAGCAGAATTTGAGCCAAAAGGAATCCAGGTATATCCGATTTCCGCAGTCAGCGGTCAGGGCGTGAGAGAGCTTTTATTCCATGTAAAAGAACTTCTTGACAGCTGCCCACAGGAGCCTGTAGTATTTGAGCAGGAGTTCTTCCCTGAAGATATGCTGATTGGAGAGAATCTTCCATATACGGTAGAGCAGAGTCCTGAAGACCCGACGATCTTTGTAGTTGAGGGACCGAAGATTGAGAAAATGCTCGGTTATACAAACCTTGATTCTGAGAAAGGTTTTGCATTCTTCCAGAAATTCCTGAAAGAGGGCGGTATCCTGGCAGAACTTGAGAAAGCCGGCATTCAGGAAGGTGATACTGTACGTATGTATGGATTTGACTTTGATTATTATAAATAAAATTTGTGAGCAGTAATCTATCGGATATTTTCTGTTCGTACTTACTGCATACTCATAGCTGAATAACCTCCCACATTTTATTCAGTTAAACCTATGAATCATACAAATCGTAAAGCGGACGATCTTGTCCGCTTTGCATAGCAAAGAATAATAGAGGAAAAAAGAAATGACAAGTAAACAGAGAGCTTATTTAAAAGGTCTTGCAATGAAAATGGACCCGATCATGCAGCTTGGAAAGGGCGGACTTACCCCTGAAAATACAGCTGCTGTAGACGAAGCACTTGCAGCCAGAGAATTAATTAAGATCAGTGTTCTTCAGAACTGCCTAGAAGACCCACGTCAGATGGCTGAAGTTCTGGCAGAGCGTACCCATTCCCAGATCGTTCAGGTTATCGGCAAGAAAATCATTTTATACCGCGAAGGCAAGAACGAAAAGAAAAAAATCGAATTACCAAAGAAATAATTAAGATTAACTGAGTACGGAGTTTTTATGGCTGACATCAGAAAAAGAATTGGTATCATGGGTGGTACATTTGACCCTATTCATATGGGACATTTAATCCTCGGAGAAAAAGCATACGAACAGTTTCATCTGGATAAGGTACTGTTTATGCCCTCCGGCAACCCACCTCATAAAAAAAATCGTCAGGGACGTGCCACAGATGAGCAGAGAGTAGAGATGGTCCGCAGAGCTATCTCTGATAATCCTCATTTTGAGCTGTCACTGGCTGAAATGCACGAAAATGGTTACACTTACACATATCATACACTGGAAACGCTGAAAGCAGAGAATCCTGATACGGATTACTATTTCATAATCGGTGCAGATTCCCTGTATAATTTCGATACCTGGAGAGAGCCGGGACGTATCTGCAGAAACTGTATTCTGGTAACTGCTGTAAGAAACCATTCCACAATTGCAGAACTTGAAACAGAAATGAATCGTCTTTCACTCAAATATGGCGGTACATTTCTGACTCTGAATACCACAAACATTGATGTATCCAGCAAAATGCTCAGAAACTGGATCAGTGAAGATAAAAGCGTTCGTTACTATATTCCAGATCCGGTGATCACATATATTGAAGAAAACCAGATTTACAGTCTGGCTGAAAAGAAAGGATGATTTTTCCCAATGGCAGAGTACGATTTTATAAAAATGCAGAAAAAATTAGCCAAGTATCTGGATGAGGATCGTTATGCTCATACACTGGGAGTCATGTACACCTGCGCAGCACTTGCCATGGTACATGACTGCGATCTGATCATAGCCCAGACAGCCGGGCTGCTTCACGACTGCGCAAAATGTATTCCGAATAAAAAGAAACTGAAAATGTGCAGCCAGCATAACATTCCTGTATCTGAATTCGAACAGACACATCCATTTTTACTTCACGCCAAACTTGGTGCTTATGTAGCCAGAGCTAAATATGATGTCACTGATGAAGAGATTCTTTCTGCCATCACCTGGCATACTACCGGAAAGCCTGAGATGACATTGCTGGAAAAAATCGTTTATATTGCTGACTATATCGAGCCAAAACGTGATAAAGCCCCTAATCTTGCAGTTGTCCGCAAGCTGGCTTTTGAGGATCTGGATGAATGCATGTATAAAATCCTGGCAGATACACTGGCTTATCTTGAGGAGAACCCGAAAGATATCGACAATGCCACGAAAGACGCCTTTTTATATTACAAGGACTTACATATAAAAAGAAGGTCTTAAACATTAATCTTAGCAATTGGATTCACTGATATGTAAGAGGTATAGTTATCTTCAAAATAATGTACTAGTATACAGAAATAATAAATATTCGCAGGTCGAATGCCTTGCATTATGCCAATGTACAGGTAGTATCCAGTACCATTGCCATATACGTATACAAGGAAACATAACAACAGTAAAACAATTTTCAAGAACGAAAGGAGCACGTTTATGAGCAGAGAACTTGAAATGGCAAAACTTGCCTGCCGCGCCCTTGATGACAAAAAAGGTAAAGACATTAAAGTGATCGATATCCATGAAGTATCTGTGATCGCTGATTATTTCGTAATCGCAAGTGCATCCAACCAGAACCAGGTACAGGCTATGGTTGATAATGTAGACGAAACACTCGGAAGAGCAGGATACGAAGCCAAACAGATTGAGGGAACCAGAAATTCAAGTTGGGTTCTGATGGACTATGGCGATATGATCGTTCATGTATTTGATGAAGAGAACCGTCTTTTCTACGATCTCGAGAGAATCTGGAGAGATGGAAAGGTTTTGGATATCAATGAATTTCTTGAGAAATAATTTTGCAATAATAATCTCTCAAGAATGAACAGGATTTTACTCTGAATAGTAGAGACGCTGTATATGTTTTGAATGGCATATACAGCGTTTTTATTATTATGTATGATATTTTTCAAGCTTTTTTATACCAGAAAACGAATCTGTTTTCCGGACATTCTTCTAACTACTGATACAGACGGAATACTCCAAATACCTTGCCGAGAATCTGTAATTCCCCATGTACAATGATCGGTTCCATCGTATCATTCTCCGGCTGAAGACGATAGTAACCTTTCTCTTTATGGAAAGTCTTAACTGTAGCCCCGTCATCTACCAGAGCAACTACAATATCTCCATCCTCTGCAATAGCCTGTTTTTTCACAAGCACCTGGTCTCCGTCAAAGATTCCGGCATTTACCATACTCTCGCCTTTTACCTTCAGCATAAAACTCTGCTCATTCGGCATAAACTCTGCCGGAATAGGGAAGTAACCTTCAATATTCTCAACTGCCAGAACTGGCTGACCGGCTGCTACCGTACCAACGATTGGTACATTCACAACCTCTCTGCGTACAAGATTAAAATTATCATCAATAATCTCGATCGCACGCGGCTTCGTCGCATCCCTGCGGATATATCCATTCTTCTCCAATGCCTCAAGGTGAGCGTGCACAGAAGATGTTGATTTCAGATTCACCGCCTCACATATTTCACGAACTGCCGGAGGAAATCCTCTGTTCAAGATTTCATTTTTTATATAATCAAGGATTTCCTGCTGTTTCTGCGTAATTCTTCCGTATGCCATAAGGTTTATACCTCCCTGCTAAATATTATTTCTATATATTACAATTTTTTCTATAGTCAAATAGATAAAATCATCTGCTTCGCTTAAAATTTGGCTCTGCTTATAGTATATTTTTATAATATCATATTTCGTCCAAAAAAGCAAACTTATATTCGGAAAATACGTTCTTATTTTCAATATTTCTAACTCTTTCATCCTGTGAATTCTTTATGAATAATCTTGTTTTTAACTTTACAAAGTGTTACAATGTCTTGGAAATTAATCTTGATTTTGAATTAAAAAGGAGACATTCCATTGTCTGATAATCATAACAAATCAAAAAAGATGCCGGGGATTTTGGCGCAACTTCGTAAAGTTGTAGGACTTAATATTGGAACTATTATGTTCGGTATCTTATTTATCTACATGGCATTCAGCGCCATATTATACTTTACAACCACTCATATCGAATCCTATCAGGTAACATCCGGTCCGCTATCCCGTAATGAAACATATACAGGACTCGCAATCCGTGAAGAAACCATATGTCAGGCACCTTCTTCCGGATATATTACCTACTATGCACGAGAAGGCAGTAAGATCAATGCTTCCGGCGCCGTTTATGGATTAAGCAGCACAAAAACAGCTTCTTCCACCGCGTCCCTTACTCCGGAAGAACTTTCCAAAGTACGAAGTGATATGATGAGTTTCTCCAAAGGATTCAATTCCAGCAAGTTCAATAGTACATATAGTTTTAAATATGAATTAAAAGGGAATATCCTTCAATATGCAGAATCTGAAAATGGTTCATCTGCGCCTCTTACTTCTGACGAGAACGAAGATGAAACTGACAGCAATGATACCTCTGACAGCACTTCCGAAAATATTTACACCGGAAATCAATCAATATGTCAGGCACAATCAGACGGAATTATTTTATATTCAACAGACAACTATGAAGGAAAAACAGTAGATACCGTTACTGCTGAAGATTTTGACCAGAATTCTTATCATGAAACAGATTTGAAAACATCAGATTCTGTTCAGGCAGGCGATGATGTTTATACAATTATTACAGATGAACGCTGGAGTCTTCTAATCCCATTAAGTGAGAAACAGGCTGAGAAACTGAAAGATCGTTCAACCATCCGCGTCAAATTTCTTAAGGACGATATGACACAGACAGGTGATTTCTCAATTATCACAATTGATGGTGAAAAGTATGGACAAATTGACTTCAATAAAGGTCTGATCCGTTATGCATCTGACCGTTTTCTTGACATCGAACTTGTCACTAATACTGTCGTTGGCTTAAAAGTACCGTTAACTTCTATTGTAACAAAAGATTTTTATGTAGTTCCATCCAGAATGGCAACTACCCAGAATAATGAAACAGGATTTATGCTTGCCGGGAAGTCTAAATCTGGCAAAACCTCTACAACTTTTCAGGCAGTAATCATTTACGCAAGTATTGAAGATACTTCCGTTTCCAAACTGGCAGTCGAAACATCCGGGCAGGAAACTCCTAAGATCTATTATATTGACAAAAGTGCCTTTAAAGAAGGAGATGCTATTATTAATCCGGATACTGGTGAGAAATATGTGATTGGTGAGACAGATACTCTGGAAGGTGTTTACTGTATCAATAAAGGGTATGCTGTTTTCCGCCGTATTGAAATTCTTGATCATAATGAAGAATATGCAATTGTATCTAAAAATACTTTATATGGACTTTCCAGATATGACCATATTGTCAGAAACGCAGATAAAGTAAAAGAAGAAGATATTTTATACTAATTTTAAGGAGGCTTTAACATGTTAGCTGATAAACTTAACCTTGTGAAGAAAAATATTGAAGAGGCCTGCAGTACTTCCGGGCGTTCTCCTGAAGAGGTGACCCTTATCGCAGTAAGTAAGACAAAGCCTGTAGAAATGCTCAGAGAAGCATACGATGCAGGAGCACGTGTCTTCGGTGAAAATAAAGTACAGGAGATCATGGACAAATATGATCAGATGCCATCTGATGTACAATGGCACATGATCGGTCATCTGCAACGTAATAAAGTAAAATATATTATTGATAAAGTATCTATGATCCATTCTGTTGATTCTATACGTCTGGCAGAAACCATCGAAAAAGAAGCAGCAAAAAAAGATATCTGTATGCCGATTTTAATTGAAGTAAATGTAGCAGAAGAGGAAAGTAAGTTTGGCCTTTCTGTTGAAGAGGTTTTACCATTTCTGGAAGAAATTTGCTCTTACCAGCACATCAAAGTAATGGGACTTATGACAATTGCTCCATTTGTAGCAGATCCCGAAGAAAATAGAGAAGTTTTTCAGAAATTAAAGAAATTAAGTGTTGACATTGCGGCAAAAAACATTAATAATGTTAATATGAGCGTCTTGAGTATGGGAATGACAAATGACTATCAGGTCGCTGTTGAGGAAGGTGCCACCATGGTACGCGTGGGAACAGGCATTTTTGGTGAGAGGAATTACTCAATAAAAGAAGATTAAATTAAGATTGGAGATTAAAATGGGCGTTTTAGATAAATTTTTAGATGCCATCAAGTTAAATGATGATTATGATGACGATGGATTCTTAGATGAGGATCTGTTAGACGAAGAAGATGACGATGATTTTCTTGATGACGACTTTGACGAGAAGCCAAAGAAGAAATTCTTTGATAAGTTCTCTAATAAGAAAAAAGAAGCCGATGATGATTTTGATGAAATAGAAGAGAATGCAGTTAAGCCAGCTCCTAAACCAGCTGCTGCACCAAAGCAGTCTGCTCCGACTCCATCAAAAGTTACGGTCAAACAGGAACGCGCCGAACGCCAGACACGTCCCGTTGCTTCTTCTAAGATTACTCCAATGAGAAGCAGCCGCAAAGCAAATCAGGGTCCAAATATGGAAGTTTGCGTTATTAAGCCATCTTCTATGGAAGATACCCGTGAGATTGCAGACACATTAGTAGATAATTCTACTGTAATTTTAAATTTGGAGGGAATTGATGTTGAACTGGCACAGAGAATCATCGATTTCACATCCGGTGCATGCTATTCTTTAGGCGGAAGCCTTCAGAAAGTATCTAGCTACATTTTTGTCCTTGGGCCATATAATGTAGACATTACCGGTGATCTCCAGAATATTCTGGGAGGATCTGCTCCTTCTGTAAGAGCAGGATATTAATCCCGGATGGAAAAAAACGAATTTTTTCTTAAGAGAATCCGGGAATTGGCAAATCTCTCCTATCAGAGAGATATCGTTACATTTTCGGATTTTCTTAATTTAAATGAACAGAATATGGTCAGTAGCCTGAAACAGCAGTTTCCGCAGGTTGTCATGGAGACTTTTGGCGGCTATGATAATGCGGAGCGTCAGATGGTAGCATTTCATCCTGATGCTCTTGCTTTTACATGGGAATATCCTATTGACTGTCTCAAAATAGAGCCAAAAGCTATTAAATTCTCTGAGAATCTGAGTCATCGTGATTATATGGGGGCACTCTTAAATCTTGGTGTAGACAGAAGTGTAATCGGAGATATTATTGTACAGGAAAAGGCTGCCTGGTTTTTCTGCCAGAGTAAAATGACGGAATTCTTTCTTGAGAATCTGTGCCGTGTCCGTCATACCAATATTCTGATCACAAAAGTAAATGATCCAGAGGAGTTTCCGCATCCAAATCTGGAATCTATTAAGGGTACCTGTGCTTCTGTACGCCTGGATTCACTGATTGCCCTTGCATTTAAAGCCTCCAGAAGCAGTATGGTATCCTATATCGAAAGTGGACAGGTTTTCGTAAATGGAAAACTGATCACATCCAATGGATACGAGCCAAAAGAGGGTGACATTGTATCTGTTCGCGGAAAAGGACGCTTTATTTTTGACGGCGTATCACACCAGACAAAAAAAGGAAGATGTGGCGTACATATTTTACTCTATGTGTAAGTTACAATTGTAAAATAATTTACCCGCCTGTGGCGGGATACTTTAACCACATAAATGCTAACTTCCCATTTTTTTCCTACTCACACCCTGTTATTAGCTAAAACAAAAGGTTTTAAAGTTTTTTGCTAAGTAAACATACCTACTCATTTATCCACCAACAAA
>NZ_JBQHWS010000117.1:0-11023 GCF_052063845.1 Blautia sp. HCP3S3_D9 | reverse complement strand
CCCATTCGAAAGAAGTAAACCCCCTTGAAGACGACGAGGTAGATAGGGCAGAGGTGGAAGTGCAGTAATGCATGGAGCTGACTGTTACTAATCGGGTGAGGGCTTGACCAAGAATCGCAGGAAGTAATGAATCTCAAGGAAATGTCAATATGTATGTAGTTTTGAAGGTGCAAAACCTTTAATGGCCCAGTGGCTCAGTTGGTTAGAGCGCCGCCCTGTCACGGCGGAGGTCGAGAGTTCGAGTCTCTTCTGGGTCGTTAGCAATGAGCTAACGATGTTTAGTAAATTGCATATGGATATGGAATCTTAGCTCAGCTGGGAGAGCATCTGCCTTACAAGCAGAGGGTCATAGGTTCGAGCCCTATAGGTTCCATACTTGGATGGATTCCCGAGTGGCCAAAGGGGGCAGACTGTAAATCTGTTAGCAACGCTTTCGAAGGTTCGAATCCTTCTCCATCCACTTAGCTTAACAGCTAAGCCGATGTGGCTCAATTGGCAGAGCAGCTGATTTGTAATCAGCAGGTTATCGGTTCGAGTCCGATCATCGGCTTTTAAATTAATACCGCGGGGTGGAGCAGTCTGGAAGCTCGTCGGGCTCATAACCCGAAGGTCATAGGTTCAAATCCTGTCCCCGCTATTTTGCCCAGATAGCTCAGTTGGTAGAGCAGAGGACTGAAAATCCTCGTGTCGCTGGTTCGATTCCGGCTCTGGGCATTCACTTTGGAAAGTGAAAATTGAATATGGAGCATTAGCTCAGTCGGTAGAGCACTTGACTTTTAATCAAGTTGTCCGGGGTTCGAATCCCCGATGCTTCACTTTATGACTTCTGTGGAATTCACAGAAGTTTTTTTATGTTATAAGAATTTACTTTGTAAAGCTCTAATGACATAAAAAAGCTCTCAAGGCAGGATATTTTTTATTTCGATTTTAGTTCTAAAATGGTATTCATTCTGCATAAAGTATTAGTACCTGATAACCGTAGGAAGTGCGCAGTCTTAACGGTGGACAGGCTGTATAATATTATGAAATCATGTAATGCAGAACAGGAGGAGTTTCTATGAAGAATTCGATAAAGAATCTGAAGAATTATTTTCAGCTGATTGTGACAGCTGTTACCTGCTTTGTAATGGGATTTGTAAAGGATAGAGAAAGTGCATGCACAGGTAGCTGTGATGAGCGCACAGTAAAAAGAAGCGGATTTTTGGGAAGATTATGGAAAAGTCTGGGAATGTGTTTGGTATATGAAACTCCGAAAGCAAAAATGATCTCAGAATATATTGTAAAAGATACAGATTCTAAGAAAAACAGGACGGATCTGCATCCAAAAGAAAAAAGGAATACCAGAAAAAATAAAATTATATACTGGAATGAACCAAGAATCCAGAATAGAATAAGTAAAGCTGCATATTTTAATACGGGGTGAGTCCCCGTATTAATAAGCTGATAGAAAAGTTAGGAAAATATTCTTAATGAAGTCAAAAGAGTGATTTGATTAAAAGTGTACATACAGAGAAAGTTATATGTATATACTAAAAGGAAAGAGGTTATGAGAAATCATGGCCGTACGTCTGGATGGTCTTATTATGAGAAAGTCTTTTTTTTCCGGAACAACGGGAATCTTTTGTCTGTTTTTTATCCCTTATCTGATTACGATTGTTTTTAACGGTGTAGAAAGTACTCTGGTCAACAGAAAATTTGATATGGAAATGATTTTACCAGTTATTGTTGCATCGCAAATTGGAGAAACTTATGAATTAGAAACAATAAAAGCGCAGACGATCATTGCACGGTCCAATTTTTGCAGAAAAATACAGGAGCAGGATAGTTTTTCAAAAGTATTGAATGAAATCAGGAATGAAGTGAAGGGAAAATCCTTATATCTTGCAGTCTCGCAAGAAAAATACGAAAAGGCAGTGACTGATACAGAAGGGATGGTTATGACATGGGATGGAGAACTAAAACAAGTTCCTTATCATGAGTTAAGTGCCGGACAGACAAGGGATGGCAGGGAAGTTTTCCACAGTGAGGAGGAAGATTATTTAAAATCTGTCCAAAGCAGTGTGGATAAAGAGTCAAAAAATTATCTTAACAGTGTATACATAAATCAAAAGATACTTCCAAAGGAATTGAATGTGAAGGAGAGAGACAGCGCCGGATATGTAACAGAACTTCTGGCTGACGGGAAAACGCTGGAAGGTGAATCTTTTCGAAAAGGTATGGGACTTACTTCTGCAAATTTTACAATACAGAATATTGGAAACAAGGTGCGTTTTTTATGCAAAGGAAGAGGACATGGAATGGGATTTTCGCAGTACGGAGGGAATGAGCTGGCAAAAAATTCTAATAGTGCAGAGGAAATTCTGGCGTATTATTTTCCAAGTATGGAAATTCAGGAGATTACAGAAATTTTCTGAATAGATGTAATAATTCTGGACACCCTATAGATATGAAGATGAAAATAGAGGTGAAAGGAATATGATGAATAACAGAGTCACGCGAATTATCGCCAATACCGTTGGTCTGGCAGCTGTAGCAGCATTAGGAATTACTGTATATCAGTTAGGTACATCTCCGATTAAAGAGGAAGCACCTAAGGAGCAAACTCAAGATACTGCTCAAAGTGAAAATACGGATGATATATTTGCTGGAGAGGATGGAATAAGTCAGACAGAATCAGAGAGTCAGCCATCACTGGAGGAGGAAAATCAGGATGATGTGGAAATGACTTCCGGAGATGGAAATACACTTGTAAACCCGAATGGGGATATGAATGAAAATACTGTGGATAAGAATAAAGCTGAAGTATCTGTGAATGTGGATAAAAGCAGTGATGTTAACAGTACAGATGGAGAATCAGCGGATGTTGAGGATACTGATGCAGGAGAAGCAACGGATGTTTCGGCATCTGCAATCAATCTGCCGACAGTAAATTTCTCAGAAGATACATTAATGGAGTGGCCGGTAAATGGAAATATTCTGCTGGATTACAGTATGGATCAGACTACGTATTTTCCAACTCTGGATCAGTACAGATTAAACCCTGCCATTGCAGTTGGGGCAGTAGAGGGAGCACCGGTAGTTGCGGCAGTAAACGGTACAGTTTATTCAGTGGAACAGGATGCACAGACTGGTACAACCGTGACCATGGAGCTGGGAAACGGATATCAGGCGGTTTACGGACAGCTTACAGATCTGACTGTTTCTGAAGGGGATACAGTAAAGAAAGGAACAACTATCGGATATATTGCACAGCCAACAAAATATTACAGTACAGAAGGAACGAATCTTTATTTCGAAATGAAGAAAGATGGAGAACCAATCGACCCAATTGCATATCTTCCGTAATTCAATCGAATCAAATAGATTCTCTGCTTAGAATCAAACACGCTTCAGCCTCAATTGCGAAAAGCAATAAGCAGTGGGTGGGGACTTACTTGTATCAGGAGGAGTGTAAGCTTCTCCTGATAAACTGAGGATCAGTTATTCGGTATAGAGCCGCATATCGAGGCGGAGAATTTTGTCCGTTTGGACAGAAGTTTTGCCATTTGCAACCTAAAGGATATCTGTAGTATAATGTAGAAAATACTTTCAGAAGGAAACGATGTGAAACAGTATCTAAAAACATCACATCAATAGCATGAAAAGGAGCTTTTGCATGAATATTAACGAGATAGCGAAACTGGCAGGGGTCTCCAGGGCTACGGTATCCAGATATTTAAATAATGGCTATGTTAGTGAAGAGAAGAAGAAAATTATCCGCAAAGTGATCGAAGAAACCGGATATCAGCCCTCTTCACAGGCACAGATGCTGCGTACCAAAAAGACGAAACTGGTAGGGGTGATTCTTCCGAAGATCGATTCCAACACGATCAGCAGAGAAGTAGCCGGAATCAGTGATATCCTTACGAAAAAAGGCTATCAACTAATCCTGGCGAATACAAATAATAATATTGAAGAAGAGTTGAAATATCTTTCACTATTTAAGGATAACCAGGTAGATGGAGTTATTTTCATTGCCACAATCCTGACGAAACAGCACCGTGATATGCTCAAAGAGTATAAAGTGCCAATTGTTTTGCTGGGACAGCGTCTGGAAGGGTATCCATGTATTTTTCAGGATGATCAGAAAGCGGCAATGACGCTTACAGAACAGATGGTAAAGACTGGCAGCAAGTTTGGATATATTACAGTTACAGATAAAGATGAAGCTGTTGGAAGAAAAAGAATGTCCGGGGTTGAAGAGATTCTTAGTAAGAATAAGATTGAATTTGGCAGTGAATATGTGAAATGTGGTGATTTTACATTGGAATCGGGATATGAAAAAGCAGGAGAACTGTTTGGCGAACATCCGGATATTGATACACTTATCTGTGCAACGGATACTATGGCAGTTGGAGCAGTGAGCTGGTTAAAGAAGAATGGATACCGGATTCCGGAGCAGGTTCAGGTTGCCGGTATGGGAGATAATTCTCTGGGAAAAATTATAGAGCCGAAGTTGACAACAGTACATTTCTATTATAAAACGAGCGGAATGGAGTCTGCAAAGATGTTGGTAGAGCTGATGGAGTCGGAGAATGTATCGATACATAAAGAAATTAAGATGGGATGTAAGGTGGTAATGAGAGAGTCTCACAGGAGCAGATAAATGAGAAGAGAGCTAAGAATTCACGAAACAGGTGAAAAATCTTAGCTCTTTTTATGTCTTAGAAAATTATTCCGTAATATTTTAATGACATAGAAAAAAACTTTGGTTAGGATCACTTTGCGTTGGAGAATCCTGCTTCAATTGCGAACATCCATTTAATAGATAAAACCTGTTTTGGATATTATGTATAAAAATGCGACAAAATATTTGTGCTAAGTTACATATTTACAAATGAAAATCTGACGGATATAATGAAAACAACATATGAGAACGATTTCATACAAAGAACACACATAAATGTATATTAACAGTAAAATAACCATATATACATAAAACAAATAATGTACATAAATGTGGGAACGATTACATAAATAAGAAGGAGGATATTATGGATTACAGAAAGACAGCTCAGGAAATATATGACCATATCGGTAAAAAAGAGAACATTATTTCCGCAGCTCATTGTGCCACACGTCTTCGACTGGTTATTGGTGACAACTCGAAGGCAGACAAGGAATATGTTGAGAACATTGAAGGCGTTAAAGGCGTTTTCTTTGCACAGGGACAGATGCAGATCATTCTGGGAACCGGTGTTGTGAATAAAGTATATGATGAGTTCATCCAGATTGCAGGAGTTTCCGAGAGCAGCAAGGAGGATCTGAAGAAAGTTGCAGCTTCCAGAGCAAATCCTGTACAGAGACTGATTAAGACTCTTGGAGATATTTTTGTGCCGATCATTCCGGCTATTGTTGCAAGTGGTTTCCTTATGGGAATCATGGAAGCGCTGAATTTCATGGTAAACAATGGTTTCCTGAATATTGATACCAGCGGCTCTATTTATACTTTTGCGCAGCTTTTCAGTAATACGGCGTACACATTCCTGCCAATCCTGATCGCATACAGCGGTGCAAAAGTGTTTGGTGCTAATCCATATCTGGGTGCGGTTATCGGTATGATCATGATTCATCCAAACCTGCAGAATGCATGGACAGTTGCAACAGAAGGGGTTCAGGCAACTCAGAAAGTATGGTTTGGACTTTATTCGATTGACATGGTTGGTTATCAGGGACATGTTATCCCAGTTATCATTGCTGTGTGGGTACTTGCACAGATTGAGAAGAGGCTTCACAAGGTTGTACCTGCAATGTTCGACCTGTTTGTTACTCCGCTTGTAAGTGTATTTGTAACAGGTTACCTGACATTATCCATTATCGGACCGATCTTCGTAGCCGTTGAGAACGGACTTCTGAATGGAATCCAGTGGCTGATCGCATTGCCGTTCGGTATTGGAAGTTTTATTATGGGTGCTTTTTATGCTCCGACAGTTGTGGCCGGTGTACATCATATGTACACGATCATTGACCTTGGACAGATTTCCAAGTTTGGAGTTACTTACTGGCTGCCGCTTGCATCTGCAGCAAATATCGCACAGGGCGGTGCTACACTTGCAGTAGCACTTAAGACTAAAGATCAGAAGATTAAATCCATGGCAGTTCCGTCTGCATTAAGTGCATGCATGGGAATTACAGAACCGGCAATTTTCGGTGTAAACCTTCGTTTCGGAAAACCTTTTGTAATGGGCTGTGTCGGCGGTGCAGTTGGTGCGCTGTTTGCATCTATTACAGGACTGGGCGCTACAGGAACTGGAGTAACCGGTATTTTCGGAATTCTGCTTTGCCTGAACAACCCGGTATCTTATATTCTGATGTTTGTGATTGCATTTGGCGTAGCATTTGTACTGACATGGCTGTTTGGATATAAAGATGTGGCAGCAGAGAGTAAAGCTGTAAAAAATGAAGATAAGAGTGAAGATGCTGTAAAAGCAGAGAGTATTGAAGACCAAAAAAATTCTGTGGTAAGTGATGAAAATGCTACAGCAACAGATGAAAACAAAACAGCTTCTGAAACAGAAAAAACAGCAGGCGGCGCAGATGATTTCGTACTCTACAGTGCATTAGATGGAACTGCAATTCCACTTTCTCAGGTAAATGATGCAACATTTGCTTCTGAAGTTCTAGGAAAAGGAATTGCTGTAAATCCGGCTAAGGGTGAAGTAGTTGCTCCGTGTGATGCAACGGTTGAGACCGTTTTTGACACCAAACATGCAGTTGGTTTAAGTACAGAAAGCGGTATGGAACTTCTGATCCATATCGGTATCAATACTGTAGAACTGGGTGGAAAATATTACACAGCTCATGTAAAAGACGGTGATCGTGTAAAGAAGGGACAGCTTCTCATATCCTTTGATATGGATAAGATCAAAGAAGCAGAATATGATGTAACTACTCCGCTTATTGTAACAAACACAGACGATTACAGAGATGTGAAAGCCTTACATGAAGGTCCGGTAACACCTGCAGATAAGGTATTGGAGATTGTGAAAGAATGAGTACTTTAACAAAAGTTCTTGAGAGAAATATATCACAGATTGAAAAGAATGCAAATATGAAGGAAGGAAGATTCCGCCTTGGGCATCATCTGATGCCTCCGGTGGGATGGTTAAATGATCCGAATGGATTATGCTGGTACAAGGGCAGATATCATGTGTTCTTCCAGTATGCACCTTTTGATGTGGAAGGTGGACTGAAGTTCTGGGGACATTATACAAGCGAGGATCTGCTTGACTGGAAGTATGAAGGGACAGCTCTTTATCCGGATTCCTCCTATGACTGTCATGGGGTATATTCCGGGTCTTCACTGATTGATCAGGATAAAATGCATCTGTTTTTTACAGGCAATGTAAAGATTGATGGTGATTATGATTACATTAATGAGGGAAGGGAGACAAGCACCCTTCATGTAGAGAGTGAAGACGGAATTCATTTCAGCGATAAAGAAGAGGTTATTTCCTTTGAGAAATATCCGGAGGATTTTACCTGCCATATCCGAGATCCAAAGGTCTGGAAAGAGAATGACAGATATAAGATGGTTCTGGGCGGACGTCTCAAAGAGGATAAAGGAGCAGTTCTGGTATATGAATCAGAGGATTTAAGAGACTGGAAACTGGAACGTGTGATCACTACGCCGGAGGTATTCGGTTATATGTGGGAATGTCCGGATTATTTTGAACTGGATGGACAGAAGTTCCTGTCTGTTTCTCCACAGGGGCTGAGTCGTGAAGAGTATCGTTTTCAGAATATCTATCAGTCCGGATATTTTCCGATGAAGGAAGATGGCTCTGTAGATGTGAATGACTTCAGAGAATGGGATATGGGATTTGATTTCTATGCGCCACAGACGTTCACAGATAATAAGGGCAGACGGCTTCTTATCGGCTGGATGGGAATGCCGGATGCAGATGAAGAATATGTGAATAAGACTATTGATGAAGGATGGCAGCATTGTCTCACTGTTCCAAGAGAATTAACGGTACGTGACGGAAAAATTCTCCAGGCTCCTGCAAAAGAACTGGAAGGTCTTCGAAAAGAGAAGACAGTTCTTCATGATGAGAAATCAATCGTAGAGATTCGTGTGGAAGTAAATGAAGGGTTTGACCTGGTACTTGATGAGATCGTTATGACGGGCAGCAGCTTCAAGATCAGTATGGGTGGACAGATGATTTTTAAATATGAAGATGGAGTTGCGGAGATTGGCTTTTCCGGAATTGCAGGTGCAGGAAGGTCGAAACGAAAGGCAAAGATTGGTGAGCTGAAGAATATCAGACTTCTTGCAGACACTTCGGCAGCAGAAATCTACCTGAATGATGGAGAGACTGTTTTTTCTACAAGATATTATCCGGATCGTGAGGATCTTCAGTTAAAGATTCTTGGTGGAAAATTTAAGGGAAATCTCTGGAACCTCCGAAAAATGATATTCACAAAATAGGAAAATAAACGTATAATAAAGCAGGTGGGAAAGAAAATCCGCAGTCGGTTTCCCTGCCTGCTTTTTTGACATAAAAATGACTTCAGATACTGCAAAAGGTATCCGGGGACGTGGATATGTCCGGGTGAAATACGTGCTTTAATGCCGGCTGTTTATTATAGAAATAAGGATGACTGCAGATGGTAATGTGCGGTTATCCTTTACATAGATCAGTGTACAGGATGGACAGTATAAGTTATGTCAGTGAAAGTGCAGATGGTATAAGTGGAATACCGAAATTAAGGTTTAAACGGTATTTGTCACAGGTACATTGGGAGTGGAGATTATAATGAATTATACTTACATTGTAAGATGTGCAGACGGAACCCTTTATACAGGATGGACAAATTGTCTGCAAAAAAGGCTGAAAGCACATAATGAGGGAAAGAACGGCGCAAAATATACGAAGACCAAGAGACCGGTTACGCTTGTATATTATGAAGGATTTTTGACAAAAGAAGAGGCAATGAGAAGAGAGTATCAGATTAAACAGCTTACCAGAAATAAGAAACTGGAGCTGATGAAATTCTGATATTGCTGCCTGTATTTTCCCAAATTGTATCAGGAGGATAAAAGAAAATGAAAAAGATGACCAAATGGTTTGCCATGTGTGTGGCCTGTATGATGCTTAGTGTTCCGGCTATGGCAGCAGAGACACCGGATGTTACAGTAACACCAATTCCGATTGAGACTCCGGCTCCGGATATCACACCGATTGAAACACCTGCGCCAACACCAACACCTGCGTTAAAGAATGGATGGTATACTTACGGAACAAAGAATAAGAAATATTTTAAGGATGGCAAGTATCTGACAGGAATGCGAAAGATTCATGGAGAGGTTTATTACTTTAGTCCAAAGGGATTTATGAAAACCGGATGGATTAAATATAATGATAAAAAGTATTATTTCGGTTCCAATGGAGTACGCTGCACTGGTGTAAAGAAGATTTCAGGAAAATATTACTATTTTAGTGATAAAGGTGTTCTGAGAACAAAAACAGTTAAAGTAGGAAATACCACTTATTACTGCACAGAAAAAGGAATTCTGGAAGCATGGAAAAAAGGCAGCAGCTTTTACTATGCAAATGGAAAGAAAATGAATTCTACAAGAGCATATGAGTATGAAACTCTGCAGAGAGCAAAGAATGTGGTAAATGCGATTACCAAACCAAGTATGTCAAAGAGTCAGAAATTTGAGACTTGTTTCAGATGGGTAATGTATCAGCATTATTATGAGACAAAAAGAATTTTCCATAATCAGACTGCATGGCCGGCATTATATGCTAATGACTATCTGATCCTGAGCGGAAAGGGCGGAGATTGTTTCTCTGATGCATGTGCGTTTGCGTATCTGGCGAAAGCACTGGGATACAATAATGTATATGTCTGCGTAGATACAACATCAACAGATGGAAGCGGACACTGCTGGGCTGAAATCGGAGGTCTGGTATACGATCCATTATTTGCAGAAGCAAAGAGTTATTATGGATATTTTGGTGTAAGTTATGGCTCTTATGGTCTGTATGCTGAGAGAAGAGTAGCTGTCTGAAAAAAACAGATTTATAAATAGGATTTGCCTGTATCAGGAGGTAAGTTACTTCTGATAAATTGCGGAGTAGTTATTTGGTTATGAGTAAGCAGCGAAGCGGATGATTTTATCCGCTTGATAATAGAAAAGATGTCCGGGAAGATTGACGTGTCAATCATTATCCTGGACATCTTTTTATATATGATGTTGGTCAGACAGGAAGTGGCGCAACGAAGAAATACATTACGATAAAGTGGCAGGCACTTCCAAGCATCACAAATATATGAAAAATCTCATGGGAACCAAAATTCTTGTGTCTGGAATCGAAAAGCGGAACTTTCAGAGCATAGATCACACCGCCGATAGTGTAAATAATTCCGCCTGCAAGAAGCCAGTCAAAACCAGCACGTGGGAGTGCATGAAAGATTGGGACAAATGCAAGGACACAGAGCCATCCCATGCCAATATACAGTACGGAAGATAACCATTTCGGGCAGGTAATCCAGCATCCTTTCAGGATCATGCCAAGGATCGCAATACTCCATACCAGGGTACACAAAATATAGCCAATATGATTGTGAAGAACAATGAGGCACACCGGAGTGTAACTGCCTGCGATCATTACAAAGATCATCATATGATCCATCTTTCGAAGACGGCGGTTAACTTTCTCTGTAGAGTCTACGGAATGGTAGATTGTGCTGGCAGCATAAAGCAGGATCATTGTAAGGATAAAAATGCTCAATGCTACGATATGGATCACATCATAAGAACGTGCCGCTTTGATAATAAGCGGGACAGCACCGACTGCTGCGAGGAGAAGAGCGATGCCATGAGTGATCGCACTTCCTGGATCTTTTAATTTGAATTTCATACTATAAATGAGCAAATTTGAAAAATTGCACAAAACTACACTGCGAATTTCATAAATGAATCAAAATCATTGCTTTCCTTTGCGCATTGAAAAAGATAACGATACTTTTC
>NZ_JBQHWS010000116.1:0-11162 GCF_052063845.1 Blautia sp. HCP3S3_D9 | reverse complement strand
TTATCCATACTGACCTTAGAATCTGCACATTCCATCCGGTTTCTGTATCAGCATTTTTTATCCGAAATAACGGAGAAATCACTGAATGTATTTTATTATGCATGTTCCTATGCAAAGGTTGATTATTCCAGATTTATGAATACCACTGTCAGGATTACTTTGAAGCTGATACCGGATTCATTGCAGACGCAGCCTGTATTTCTGTGCGTGGATGATACGATGGTATCTAAATTTGGCACAAAATTTGAAAATGTTTCAAAACTGTTTGACCATGCTGCACACAACGGTTCCAACTATCTGAATGGACACTGCTTTGTGAGTGTCATGCTCTGCGTACCTGTCTGGAATAGGGATAAAGTATCTTATCTTTCCGTTCCTCTTGGCTATCGTATGTGGCAGAAAAAAGAATCTAAACTGGAACTGGCAGCCTCCATGATCCGGCAGGTTATGCCTGAATTTCACAGCAAAGATCATGTCATCATCCTTTGTGACAGCTGGTATACAAAACAGAATCTGGTATCCATCGTTGATGAATATCCGAATCTGGATCTGATTGGCAATGCAAGGATTGATTCTGTCATGTATGATCTTGCACCTGCACAGACCGGTCGTCGGGGACGTCCTGCCAAACATGGAAAACATCTTTCTGTTGAAACAGATTTTACGTTTTCCAATGAAAAGATTGGTGATTATTATACCTGTGTCCGCCGGGTTCTCGCTAAGATCTTTGGCAATAGGGAAGTCCTTGCCTATGTCACTGCCACAGAAAAAGAACATGGTACAAAACGACTGTTTTTCAGTACCATTTTTCCGGAAGATCTGCAGATTTTCTGTGCATGGCAGGAAAAAGCACCATTGAACCAGACCGGAAGTGACCGTATGAAATACATTCCACTGTTGCTATATTCGTTACGCTGGAATATTGAAACAAGCTACTATGAACAGAAAACGTTCTGGTCTTTTTGTAACTATATGGTGCGAAGCTGCAAAGGGATTGAAATGCTGGTCAATCTGATTAACATCAGTTACTGTGCCATGAAGATTCTGCCCTATCAGAACGAACATTTTTCTGAGTACCGTACAAAAAGCGTACAGGAGTTTCGTTTTGAATTAAGTCAGGGCATTCGCAGTCAGATATTTTTTGCCACTTTCGTGAAAAATATCGAAACACATATAAAATCAAATGCCATGGCAAAGGCCTTAAAACAGCTGATTCATCAACAAGTCTATCATTTATAAAGTTGTAAACTGGTGTATATAGAAGATACTTCTCAATACTAATATGGAATGATATAATAAAAATAAAGACGAACATTTTTTTGAATCAAATTATGGCTTGTTGGAGGTATTATGAAAATCATATCAGTATTTAACAATAAAGGTGGAATAGGAAAATCTACATTGTGTTTTCATTTAGCTTGTGCTCTTAATGAGATGGGGAAAAAAGTATTGTTGCTTGATTTGGATCCCCAGTGCAATTTGACTATTTGTGGTATGAAAGAAGAACAGTTGCATGCGATTTGGGAAGAAGAGGAGCCTTTTATTGACGATTATGAAAGTGCATGGAAATCAGATGAATTGGTAGAAAAAGTATTAGAGTCCCCTCGTTCAATACATTTTTTGTTAAAAGCCACTGAAGAAGGTGTGAACGAAATAGAAAATTATCCAAATCCAATAAAATTATATGATAATTTAGACTTAATTCCAGGACGGTTATCTATTCATCAATATGAAAATAAAATTGCTGAACGTTGGAGTAGCGTTTATCAAGGAGATAATTTGGGGATTCGTACTATTACTAATATAAGGCGAATATGTGAAAAGTATAATGAAATACTATAAATGAGCAAATTTGAAAAAATGCACAAAACTATCCTGCTAATTTCATAAACGCTTCAAAATCAATACTGGATTTTGCACATTGAAACAGATATTGATACTTTTCCTGCTGAATGGTACTGCGAATCAGTTGATATCCTTCCTGGAAAGACTGATATCGTCCAGTGCCTATAACACAGATATAATGTGCCATTGACATCAGCAGCCAGTATCTTTGGATCCCTTTTGAGGAACGTATCTGGTAGGTATCCAGTGCCGGCCGGGTCTTACATTGTCTGAAAAAGACCTCAATCGGCCATCTGCACACATTGCAGGAAAGGATCTCCAGCGTTGATAATGCCACGTTTGTGCTGATAAAAGCCCGCAGTGCTTTGGGATTTCAAAATGCCTTTTCAGGATAACTTAAAAGAACAACCGCATTTTCGATACCATTCAGGTTTCCTTCATACCGGTACACATAATATTTTCGGTTTTTGACTGTCACAAGGTCAAATCCCTTCTCTGTTACCGATAATTCAGCAGCAAGTTCGCTGAGCTTCTTTTTCATTCCTGACGGGTACAGCAGGCGGTTTGTTTTTAAAGCTCCAATGGTATGGAACTCCTTTTGTACAAATGTGTTGATTAATTTTTCAGAAACATACCAACAGTCACAAAGGAAATACGACATGACTGGAGGTTCTGGCAGTTCCTTTGCAATGCTCTGCACAATATCAATCTTGGAAATGGATTTATTGTACAGTACAAAAGCATAGTTTAGGACAATGCCATTGCACGAAAGCATAACAGCAACCGCCTGATGACCATAATCCTGTTTTCCCTTTAAATGGGACTGGTGAAAATACGCATCTTCAATTGGATGCAGAGCCTGTGACGAAGGCTTTGTCTTTGAAGCTATGGTATCATCCACAATACAGAAAACAGGCTTTCCGGTGCGCTGTGCTTCTGAATAAATAATTTCAACTACGGAGGATTTTAAAGTATTTTCAAGTAAGGTATCATCCCATTTCCCGGAATTGAGGAAATGTGCGATGGTAGTTCTGTGGCAGGAACTGTTTTGTGCAAAGTCGGTAGTTTTTCCATGGTAACCCGAGATAAAGATACTGTTCAGGATACTCATGAGATGACCGATCACTCTGTTCGAAAAAGATTTGCATAAATTTAATTTCTTAAACTGGTCGTATAAGAATGTAGAATAATGTATAGTATTTGCGAGAGGCACCTTCTTTCGTAAATGTTGCAATGTTTGTTTCGTCACTTTCATTATACAACACGAACGATTTAAGGTGTCTTTCTTTTTATGTAAAATCACGAAATTGCTCATTTATAGAATCTTATTTATTGACAGAGGAAATTATCGGTGTTATTATGTTTATTATAAAACATACTAATTCGATAGGAATAATAGGTGTAAAGGAACTGACGATATGAAATATGATGTAGGTATCATTGGAAGCGGTCCGGCGGGTTTAAGTGCGGCAATCTATGCAAAGAGGGCTAATCTGTCAGCCGTAGTGATAGAAAAAGAATATGAAGGAACCGGACAGATCGCAGAAAGCGGACAGGTAGATAACTATCCGGGATTTCCGGGCATCAGCGGTTATGATCTGGGTGAGAACTTCCGGGAACATGCAGTGAAGCTTGGGGTATCCTTCATGGAACAGGAAGTAACAGAGATAAAGAAAGAAGCTTCATCAGATTTTGAACTTGTATTTGCAGACGGTTCGCAGGTGGAAGCGAAAACCGTAATCTATGCGGCGGGAGCCACACCGCGAAGAGCGAATATTCCGGGAGAACAGGAATATGCAGGAAAGGGTGTCTCTTACTGTGCAATCTGTGACGGTTCATTTTACAGAGGTAAATCAGTCGCAGTTCTTGGTGGTGGAGATACAGCACTTGATGATGCTGTTTACCTGGCGGATGTGGCAGAGAAAGTATATGTGATCCACAGGAGAAAGGAATTCCGAGGAGCCGCTGTTACAGTGGCGAAACTGAGAGAGAAGGAAAACGTTATCTTCGTACTGGAGCATCAGGTAAAAGAGATCATCGGAGAGCAGAAAGTAACCGGAGTAGTTCTGGAAGATGCAGATGTGATAGATGTGAACGGTGTATTTGTTGCTTACGGAGCAGTACCACAGACAGATCTTCTGAAAAAATTTGCAGTACTGGATGATTCAGGTTATGTCAGAGCAGGGGAGACAGGAGAAACCGCTCTGGAAGGGCTGTATGTGGCAGGAGATGCAAGAACAAAGAAACTGCGTCAGGTGGTAACTGCGGTTTCGGATGGTGCCAATGCAGCAACCGCAGTGGCAGAATATCTGAAATAGAAGAAACTGAGAGAGTATTACGATAATTCAACCGGCTGTAAGGATACCGGACAGCCGCAGATCTGGAAAAAATATTTGAAAAAACGCTCTAAAAACACAAAGGAGAGATAAAAATGGCACAGAAAGTAGATTATGCAGCCTTAAAAAAAGGCGGATATATGAGACAGAAACAGAAAGGTTACGGTTCCCTGAGACTGGCAGTGGTTGGTGGAAACCTGACTGCAGAGAATATTAAGACAGTAGCAGAAGTAGCAGAAAAATACGGCCGCGGATATGTACATATGACTTCCCGTCAGGGCATTGAGATTCCCTTTATTAAAGTGGAAGAACTGGCAGAGGTAAAAGAAGCACTGGCAAAAGGCGGTGTGGGAACCGGTGTGTGCGGACCACGTGTACGTACAGTTACAGCCTGTCAGGGTTCAGAGGTCTGTCCAAGCGGATGTATCGACACCTACACACTGGCAAAAGAGCTTGATGAGAGATATTTCGGACGGGAACTCCCGCATAAATTCAAATTTGGTGTTACAGGATGCCAGAATAACTGCCTGAAAGCAGAAGAAAACGATGTTGGAATCAAAGGCGGCATGAACATCGAATATAAGGAAGACGACTGTATTTCCTGTGGTGTGTGTGTGAAAGCCTGCAGACAGGATGCACTGAAGATGGTGGACGGCAAAATAGAACTGGATGCGCAGAAATGTAATCATTGTGGCCGCTGTGTAAAGAGCTGTCCGGTGGATGCATGGAAAGGAACTCCGGGATATATCGTATCTTTTGGAGGAACCTTCGGAAATAATATCTATAAAGGAGAAGAACTGCTTCCTCTGATCCCGGATAAAGAAACACTGTTTCGTGTGACAGATGCGGCAATTAATTTCTTTGAAAAAAATGCAAATCCAAGTGAACGTTTCCGCAAAACATTGCAACGTGTGGGAGAAGAAGATTTCCGCAGTCAGCTGAAAGATGCGTATGAAGGACAGTGAAAGGAGAACATAATGGCTGAATTAGATTTTGAAGTAACCGATGAGGTTGATATTACCGATAAAGTATGCCCCCTGACATTCGTGAAAGCAAAAGTAGCAATCGAAGAACTGGAGGATGGAGAGATTCTGGCTGTCCGCATGAACGATGGCGAACCAGTGCAGAATGTTCCGCGCAGCATGAAAGAAGAAGGGCATAAGGTACTGAAATTAACCGATAATGAAGATGGTACTTACACCATGTATGTAAGAAAGGTGGAAGACTGATGGCAGTACGGGTAAGCAAGACGGATTTTGAAGAGAAAGTCCTGAAGGAAAAACTTCCGGTTCTGGTGGATTTTTATTCAGATTCCTGCGTGGCGTGTAAAAAGCTGGCACCGGTTCTCGGAAATGCGGAAGACGATTATGAGGATAAGATTAAAGTATATAAAGTAAATACGAACTTTGATGTGGAGCTGGCAGAGCAGTATGAAGTGCAGGCAAATCCGACGTTGATCCTTTTTAAAGACGGACAGGCGAAAGACCGGAAAACAGGAGCACTGAAACAGGCAGAGTTAAACAGCTGGATTGAAGGATTACTCTAAAAAGAGAGCAGGCATAAAGGAGAAAAATATGTTTATCACAGTAGCAGGAGAGAAAAAAGAAGTAAAAGACGGACTGACACTTCCGGAACTGATCGCACAGGAAAATGTAGAGATGCCGGAATATGTAACCGTTTCTATTAATGAAGAATTTGTTGCATCAGAGGATAAAGAGTCTACCGTATTAAAAGAGGGAGACAATGTAGAATTTCTGTATTTCATGGGAGGTGGATGCTAAATGGCAATGACAGATGAACAGATCGAGCGTTATTCCCGTCACATCATCTTAAAAGAAGTGGGTGCAAAGGGACAGAAGAAGCTCCTGAAAGGAAAAGTACTGATCATCGGTGCAGGCGGTCTTGGTGCACCTGCGGCAATGTATCTGGCAGCAGCAGGTGTGGGAACAATCGGTATTGTGGATGCGGACGAGGTAGATCTTTCCAATCTGCAGAGACAGATCATCCACAGCACAGCAGATATCGGAAAAGCAAAGGTAAAATCAGCAAAGGAAACCATGAATGCCATGAATCCGGATGTGGAAGTAAAAACTTACCGGATGTTCGTAGACGCATCCAACATCCGCGAACTGATTCGAGAATATGATTTTATTATTGACGGAACTGATAATTTCCCGGCAAAATTTCTGATCAATGATGCATGTGTACTGGAGAAAAAACCATTTTCCCATGCAGGTATCATTCGTTTTAAAGGTCAGCTGATGACCTATGTACCCGGGGAAGGTCCATGTTACCGCTGCGTATTCAAGAATCCGCCGCCCAAGGATGCAGTTCCTACCTGTAAGCAGGCAGGTGTCATCGGAGCAATGGGAGGTGTCATCGGTTCCTTACAGGCAATGGAAGCAATCAAGTATCTGATCGGTGTAGGTGATCTTCTGACAGGATATCTTCTGACTTTTGATGCGCTGACAATGGAATTCCATAAGGTTAAACTGCCGAAGGATACTCATGACTGTGCAGTATGCGGAGATCATCCGACAATCCTGGAACCGATCGACTACGAGCTGGAGGTCTGTGAGGAAACAGCAGGCCGATTTGCCACAAGAGATGAGCAGTAAATACAAGAAAAACCTGATGCAAAACAGGAGAAAAGTATGGCTATAATAAGAATGAGAGATCATCTCTATGATGAGATCGTTAATTATGCAAAAGAGCATCTTCCGGAGGAAGCCTGCGGGCTTTTGGCCGGAGTGGAAACCGGGGAGGGAAGGGAAATCCGAAAGGTATATTTTCTGGAGAATAAAGATCATGCAGAAGATCACTTCACCCTGGATCCCAGAGACCAGATAAATGCGATCAGGGATATGCGTGCCAATGGATTGAAACCGCTGGGAAACTGGCATTCCCATCCGTCTTCTCCATCCCGTCCGTCAGTGGAGGATATCCGTCTTGCTTTTGATTCAAAGGCAAGTTATCTGATCCTGTCACTGATGGCGGACTATCCGGTATTGAACAGCTTTCATATTGAAGGTGGGGAATGGACAAAAGAGGATCTGAGGATTTATTCAGAAGAATATTATTTTTAAAGATTTACAGACAGGAAATTTTTATAATAAAATCGTGACAACTTCAGAATAAGACTTGAAAGATTATGCAAAATAATGGAGTCCGTACTGGTTCTGACGGCGGTAGAGCATAGTGGACTCGTCAGAGCTTATACCAGACGGGGAGAAATTCAGTTTGTTAAGAAGTTAGAAGAGAATTAAAAGAGAGCAGAAAATAGAAAAATCATCATAAGGAACTTCCTGATAATACTTATCGGAGTTCTGTATGATGATTTTTTTATAATTGTTTTTATATCCCTCCTCTTAAATGTGTTATTTAAGAGGAGGGCAGGCTCTTTCCGATAAACTGCAAAGCAGATGATTTTATTTGCCTGACTCAAATCAGATATTCAGCAGATCACTGTATACCTTCAGTGCTCCGTCAGTATTGTGTGCAAGAACACGTTTTGCAAGGACTTTGCCAAGCTGAACACCTTCCTGGTCGAAGCTGTTTAAGTTCCATACGAATCCCTGGAACATGATCTTGTTCTCGAAGTGAGCAAGTAATGCACCCAGAGATGCAGGTGTAAGTTCTTCACCTGTGATGATGCTGGAAGGACGTCCGCCCTTGAAGTTCTTGTTCAGGTTCTTATCTTCTTTACCGCATGCAAATGCTACGATCTGAGCAGCAACGTTTGCACAGAGTTTCTGCTGGCTTGTGCTGTTCTCGATATCTACGTCTACACCAAGCTGGCTCTTCTTAAAGCCGATGAACTGAAGCGGAACGATGTCAGTTCCCTGATGTAACAACTGATAGAAGGAATGCTGTCCGTTTGTACCTGGTTCACCGAAGATAACAGGTCCTGTTACATAGTCTACAGGTTCACCGAAACGGTTTACGGATTTACCATTGGATTCCATATCACACTGCTGTAAGTGTGCAGGGAAACGGCTTAATGCCTGAGAGTATGGGAGAACTGCTGTAGCAGGATATCCCTGTACGTTTCTCTCATAAACACCGATCAGTGCATCCAGCATATCCGGGTTCTCAAGGATATTTTTATTTGTAGCAAGCTTGTCCTCGGCAGCAGCTCCATCGAGGATCTGTGCAAATACTTCAGGACCGAAAGCAAGAGAAAGGATCGCACCGCCTACACCGGAAACGGAAGAGTAACGTCTGCCGATATAGTCATCCATAAAGATTGCTGTAAGATAATCTTCGCTCTTTGCCAGAGGTGATGTCTCGCTTGTTACGGCAAGCATATGTTTGGATGGGTTTAATCCTGCTTTAACCAGAGCATTCTTTACGAAGGCTTCATTTGTCAGTGTTTCAAGAGTTGTACCGGATTTGGACACAACGATGAACAGAGCATGAGCAAGGTCTACGGAAGCAAGAACAGCAGCTGCGTCATCAGGATCTACGTTGCTGATAAATTTAGCTTCCATCTTGGATGTGTTGTTTGCTTTAGCCCAATTCTCAAGAGCAATATATAATGCACGAGGACCTAAATCACTTCCACCGATACCGATCTGTACAACAGTTGTGAATTTCTCGCCGCTTTCGTTAGTAATCTCACCTGCGTGAACTTTATTTGCGAAGTCTGCGGCTTTCTTCTGCTGTGCAACGTAGAATTCACGTTTGTTGACACCATCAACTACTACGTCTTCGCCAAGCTGTGTACGTGCAAGGTGATGAAGAACCATACGTTTCTCTCCTGTGTTGATCACAGCACCGTTGTATAATTCCTGGAATTTGTCAATAAGCTCAGCCTCATCTGCCAGTTTTGCAAGTGCATCCAGAACTGTCTCATCAACCTGTTTTGCAGCGTAGTTGTAAGTTAAGCCGGCTGCCATCGGTGTGCTGTATTTCTTTACACGTTCAGCACCTTTCTCGCCTGCCATGGCATCTGCAATATTTACATGACCTTTCAGTTCGGCAAGTTTGCTGTAGGAAGCAAGAGTGTCGAGATTTTTCCATGTTGCCATAATAATATTCCTCCTTTAAGTGACTGCAGCTGTATGGCCACAGTTATTAACTATAATTATACTGAATAATTGTTCTAATTTCAATGCACGAATGTATGGGATTCAGAGATATTTCGGCACTGCTGCGCGAAAATTTTGTGAATATTTCTCTGTCCTGCTTTCCTGACAGCACAACTGTAAAAGTTTCACTGCAGTGGGAAAGCAATATGTAAGCAGCAACCGGTCTGCAAAATCACAGCTTTGAAAGGTAAAAATAATTCGTATTAAATTTATTGAATTTAAAGCATCTTCCTTTACGATGGAGTAAAATAAAAGAAAAAACTTTGTCGAAAAGGAAGAAAAATGAACAGAGAACAGGAAAGAGCCAAGAGAAGACTGGAAAAGAATCCAGTTGTTGAATGCAATAAGATTCAAAATAAATATTACCCAGAGTTATTTGCCAAATTTGCTAAGGTGGATGATCCGCGAAATCAAAGTTATATTGAATATCCAGTGAGGGTTATGCTTGAAACCATGTACTACAAATGCATAGGCGGAATTTCAAGTATGCAGGAAATGACACGAAATTTAATGATGATGCAGTTGTAGAAAATCTCTACTCATTCATGAGTGAAGAAAAGAAGGAGTATCCACCTCATGGTGTTACAGAGAATGAATTTTTAGCAAGACTGAATCCGGAGGAACTGGAAAAAATACAGAAAGATATTGCTTATTCTATGATCCGTAGAAAAACATTTGATGATGCCAGGGTGTTGAAAAGGTGGCAGATCATTATTGATGCCACAGAACTGGATGAGGGATATCAGAAAAAGAATGAATATTACCTGAGCCGCTGCTATAACCGTGGAGAAGCAGATGAATTTACGAAGTATCACAGAAGCGTGCTCGAAGCAAAACTTTATCTGGGGAATAACCTTGTATGCAGTATAGCATCTGAACCGATCCAGAATTCTGAGGAATATATCAATCAGAGTGAAGAAAAAATAAAACAGGACTGTGAAAGTAAAGCATTTATCAGACTTGTAGAAAAGATTAAGAAACGTTTTCCGAGACTTCCGATCATCATAACGACAGATGGATTGTATGTCAGTCAGAAAGTTATACAGACCTGCACAGATAACGGCTGGAATTATATCATCCGTTATAAAGAAGGAAGTGCATCATCCATCGCCAAAGAATATGAGTCATTGCCGGAAAAGAAAAGATAGGTTCAGAAATAGAATATCAGAATCAGATTATGTTTCAGAATACAGATGTAAATCTGATATATTATTATACAGAAAAGAAGATTAAGCCAGATGGAAAAGAACAAACAACAGAGTTTGCATGGATTACAGACATTACAATCACAAAAAACAATGCCAGAAAAATAGTAAATGCGGGAAGAAACAGATGGAAGATAGAAAATCAGGGATTCAACCGACAGAAACATTGGCAGGGAAATATAGAACATGCATGTAGTTGGAATGAACAGGCACAAAAGAACCATTACCTGATGGAGCAGATAGCAGATTTCATAAAGCAGCTGTATGAGTATTTCTATTTGGCAAAAAATGAAATAAAAAAACTGCAAAAAAATATATCTCCTGAGTTGTTAGCCAGCTTTGGACGGCAACTAACGAAACCAGAAGATATAAAAGTGGAGCTACATAGCGCAGTTCTAAACTGATTTAATTTTAGCAAAGAAGGTGATGCCTGACAAGAGAAAAACACAAATTTATGCACATTTTTTTAGAGAGAGAATCAGTGTAATCATTCAATGTGGATAACTTTCCTAAATTTACAAGAAATGTGTAAATATGTGAAATTAAAAAGTTGGCAGGCTATAAAATAAATTTACGTTACTGTTCACTCCGTTCACAGTAACGTAGCCAAAATTCATTCCAGATTGCCTGCGGCAATGGAATTTTGGCTTGTATGTCTCGGGATTTTGGCATATTCATGCCAAAAC
>NZ_JBQHWS010000115.1:0-11182 GCF_052063845.1 Blautia sp. HCP3S3_D9 | reverse complement strand
AAAGAATAACCAGTCCCGCAAGAAAACCCATATTAGATTTAATTGTCTGTATTACAGATAAATTTTTCCAGTTTTTATTTTCCATAATCGTCACCCTATTTCCTTTGTCGCAAACGCCATAATTTTTTCCTGATTAAATTCATTTCTGTTCAATATTCCTGTGGTGTGTCCCTGATTCATTACCACAATACGATCGCACATGTTGATCAGCTCCGGCATCTCCGAAGATATGAAAATAATTGATAAACCTGTTGCTGTCAGATCATCAATCAGATGATAAATATCTGATTTTGTTTTTACATCAATGCCTCTTGTCGGCTCGTCCAGAATAAGAATTTTTTCTGTGACCAGAAGCCATCTGCTAATAATAACTTTCTGCTGATTACCTCCTGAAAGCTTTCCTATTTCCTGCTCTATAGAGGAATATTTTGTCTGCATAACTTCATCAACATATTTTCTGGCAAGTTCAATTTCTTTCTTCCTGTTATATCGGCCTTTTTTCAAAAATTTGTCCAATATTTCAATCGTTGCATTAAAACGTATTCCCTGGATCGGATAAATTCCTGACTGCTTTCTGTCTTCCGGAACAAGTCCGATTCCTACATTTATTGCAGTTTTTACATTTTTAATATCAACTTCTTTATTTTCAATATAAATATGTCCGCTATCCTTACGACGAAGTCCAAAAATACATTCCATTGTTTCACTTCGTCCGGATCCAACCAGTCCTGAGAACCCAAGAACCTCTCCTCTTCTCAGTTCAAAATCAACATTTTTTACTTCTTTTCCAGAAGCAAGTTTTTCTACCTTGAGAATAATATCATCTGAATAGTTTTCATGTTTCTGATACAAATCTCCAAGTTTTCTTCCAACCATGAGCGCCACCAGATCATCATGTGTGGTCTCTTTTGTAACTACTGTATCGATATATTCACCATCTCGCATAACTGTGATACGATCAGTGATTGCATCCAATTCAGCCATTCGATGACTAATATAAATAATTCCAACATTCTTTGCTTTTAAAGCTCTGATTGCCTCAAAAAGAGCATCTACTTCATTTTCTGTCAAAGATGAAGTCGGTTCATCCATAACGATTATTTTTGCGCCAAAGGAAATAGCGCGAATAATTTCTACCATCTGCTGCTGTGCAATATTTAAATCTCGGATAAATTGAGTTGATTTCAGATCAAGGTGCATAGAATCCAAAAATCCCTGCGCCATTTCATTCATTTTCTTTTTATCGACAGTACCTGCTTTTGTTTTTGGTTCCTGTCCAATAAAAATATTTTCTGAAATTGTCATATCTGGAATCAACATCAGTTCCTGATGTATAATACGAATTCCGTGCTCTTTTGCGCTCTCAACACCTGTAATTTCTACTTCTTGTCCATCAACCAGAATCTGTCCGCTGTCTTTTGTATAAACTCCACCGAGAATTTTAATCAATGTAGATTTTCCGGCACCATTTTCACCTAAGAGAGCATGAACCTCACCTGCTTCCAATTCCAAGTGATTGTCCTTCAGCACAGAAACTCCGGAAAAAGACTTACAGATATTTTTCATTTCCAATAAATGTGCCATAAATTTTCTCCTCTAAATAACAAACATTTCCCACCTTTTTCTATATGGGGCAAAAATGGGTGCAGCCTGCGCTGCACCCGCTCAGATTTACTGCCAGTCAGCGTCTAAATATTCATCAATATTTGAAGAATCAATTGCAAACGCAGGTACATCTACTTCGAATTCTTCCGGTTTTTCCCCTGCGATAAGAGTTTTAGCTGCCTTATAGCACTCTTTACCAATTGTAATCGGGGACTGAGCTGCTGTCATACGATAAATGCTGTTGTCTTTAGCAATTACTTTCTTAGCTTCTGGAGCACCATCAACACCGTAAACATATACTTCTTTTCCAGCTGTCGTAAGTGCTGCATATGCTCCCATACCAGCCTGGTCATTAATGGAGAAGATTGCCTTGATATCTGGATTAGCCTGGATGATATCACTTGTGATTGTCTGTCCTTTTTCTACAGTTCCCTCTGCATCAAATGTTGCCACAACATCAAATCCTTTTCCTTCAATTGTATCTAGGAATCCCTGTTCACGATCGTTGCAGGCATTGTTTGCAGGATAATCAAGAACTGCAATTTCTCCACCATCCGGGAAATCTTCAATCATTGCTTCTGCACAAAGTACACCAGCTTGATAATTATCAGTTGCAACATAAGAACCAACCAGATCAAGATTAGATACAGAAGTATCAAAGTTTACTACTGGAATCCCTGCTTCGTCTAATTTCTGCAGTGCAGGTTCAATTGCATCTTTGTCAACTGGATTTAAAAATACTGCTGAAACACCCTGTGCAATAAAGTCTTCAATAATCTGAATCTGTTTTGCGCTGTCCTGCTGAGCATCCACTACAACTGTTTTATTTCCATCAGCTTCTGCTTCTTCTGTGATGGAATCTGCAACTGTTTTAAAGAAATCCGATTCACACCAATATGTAACTCCATAAGTCTGTCCACCATCTTCAGCTGCAAAAACACTTGCCGGAATTGTTGTTACTGCCATTGCTGCTACGCCTGCTGCCATCATAAGTTTTGTTACCAGTCTTCTTTTCATTGTAAAGTCCTCCTGATTTTAAATAATTTATATAGTTTTTCTCTAAAGCTCGTAGAGAGCGTGTAGATTCTCTTTTATGTCCTCATAAAATCTGTCATAAATTTTATGGAACTTCTCGTATTCCTCTGCTTCTTTCAAATCGCATTCAGTAATTCCATCTTCTTCAATAAAAGCATCGCATGCTTCCTGTATCGAAGAATAAATTCCAGTTCCAACTCCGGCCAGAATTGCTGCACCGTATGCCGGTCCCTCTTCCTGCTTCAATGTATGTACATCGCATTTATAAAGATCTGCCATAATCTTTCTCCATACAGGACTTCTGCTTCCACCTCCGCATGCACGCATGGATACAACCTCTGTTCCCAGTTTCTTCAAGATTTCATTACAGTCTGCAAGGGAATAAACAACACCTTCCATAATTGCCCTAAGCATATGTGCCTGTCCATGTATGATATTCAGTCCGATAAATGCACCTCTGTATTTGGGATCAATATGAGGTGTTCTTTCGCCCATCAGGAATGGAAGGTAAATCAATCTTTCGCTTCCTATCGGAATATCTTTTGTAAGTTCATTTATCTTGTCATAAAATGATACATTTTCCTCTTCTGCTTTCTGAATCAAATCCTGACAGAAATTATTTTTCATCCATTCAATCGAAAGACCTGCCGACTGAGGACCTCCCATTGTATGCCAACACCCAGGCACTGCACAGCAGCACAAATGAAGTGCACCTTCAGGAATTTCCTGATATTTTTTCAGATGAGTATATACAATGCTTGAAGTACCTATTGTTGTAAAAGCCTGCCCCTCTCTTACAATACCTGTTCCAATTGCTGCACAGGCATTATCACTTCCTCCGGCAACCACAACTGTTTCTGTTGATAATCCACACTTCTCTGCAATTTTCGGTAAAAGGTTTCCAACAACTTCTGGTGATTCATACACATCTCCAAGAAGTTCTCTGTCTACTTTCAGAAAATCAAGAATTTCCTGCGACCAACATCTGTTTTTTACATCCAGCATCTGCATTCCACTGGCATCTGATGCATCTGTCGCATACTTACCAGTAAGAATAAAGCGGACATAATCTTTTGGAAGCATAATGTGTCTGCACTTTGCAAAAAGCTCCGGCTCATTTTCTCTTATCCAGAGGATCTTTGCTGCCGTCCATCCTGCCATTGGCGGATTCGCTGTGATCTTCATCCATTTTTCCATTGGCAGTTCCAGCATTTCCTCTACCTGCTTCGTAGCTCTCTGGTCACACCAGATAATGGATCTTCTTATAACCTGATTCTCCTCATTCAACATCACAAGTCCATGCATCTGACCAGAAATTCCAATTCCCCGCACATCTTTTCCATTAACCTGACCTTTTTCAACTACACTTTTAATTGTTGAAATCGCTGCTTCTGACCAGTCTGATGGATCCTGTTCTGCCCATCCGTTTTCAGGCTGATACATTGGATATTTGACAGACGCTTCGGCTACGATTTTTCCATTCTGATCTACCAGAATCGTCTTTGTTGCACTGGTTCCCAGATCCACTCCAATTACGTATTTCATCTTATTCCTCCATGGCTGCCTGTTGCTTCATATTGGCAATGTTCTCTGCAAGATTTCCATTAAATAATGCCTTTCCTGAAACAATGATATTTGCTCCGGCCTTTATTACTTTTCCTATATTCCCACAGTTGATACTTCCATCAACTTCTATATCTTTCCACTCTCCGGTATCTGTTGACCGTCTTCTGATATCTTTTATTTTGTCAAGTGTATCTTCAATAAAGTGCTGGCCATCTCTTCCCGGATGAACGGTCATAACCTGTATCACATCTGCAAGCTTCCAGATTTCTTCTGTAAGAACTTCTGCCGGGGTTTCCGGATTCAGAACAATTCCTGCACGAATTCCACATTGCTTTATTTCTTTTAAAGTTTCTGCTACATTGCTGCAGGCCTCATAATGAATAGATATTACATCAGCTCCAGCCTCCTGCATCCTTTTTACAAATCGAACAGGTTCATTTACCATCAGATGAACATCAAATACCAGATCAGCTACACCTTTCAATCCATGAATCATTTTCATTCCACATGCCAGATTCGGTACAAAGCTTCCATCCATTACATCTATATGAACATATTCAGCTCCGGATTTTTCCATTGTTTTTAATTGTTCTCCCAGGCATTTATAGTCTGCTTCCAGTAAGGACGGTGCTATAATGCACATTATTGATCACCTCGTTTATATTTTATTACAGTCAATTACTGTCTGAATTTTCTGAAGTTGTTTTTTATAACCTTTGTTTATTTTCGTCGTATATCCCAGATAAAGTGCATCCAGTATAAACTGATCTGAAACTCTTCTGGTTACTTTATCTCTTCCCACTGTCAGGTCATTTACTGCCGTAAATAAACTGATATCTGTATATCTGAGAAGAGGAGATTTATTCATTTTTGTAATACTAATTGTAACTGCACCTCGCTCTTTTGCGATTTTCATTGCCTCTACTACATTTCTGGATCTACCCTCATAAGAGACAGCTAACGCAACGTCTTCACTTGTAAGATTGCCTGCAGTCATCATCTGCAGCATTACGTCACTATGTACTGAACACGGAATCCCCAATCTTCCAAATTTCATGTATGCCAGCTGACATACTGCAAAGGCATCTCCAACACCGAAGAAATGTATCTCTCTGGCTTTAAGAAGAGCATCCAATGCTTTTTCATAATTTTCGTCATCTGCCAAAACTAATGTATCACTCAACATCTGTACATTACTCTGATAAACCTTTTTCAAAATCGTCTTCATATCGTCTGATACTTTAATATCTTCTGAATGAATTTCCATTCCTTCTGCCAAAGCTCTGATGAAATCCTCCTTCATAGAAGAATATCCATCATATCCCATTCTTTTACAGAATCTGATAATTGATGCTTCACTGCTTCCTGATTCTCTTGCAATCTCTGCAAGCGTTAAATGTGTAATTGCTTCCGGGTTTTCAAGTAATGCAGATGCGATTGCTTTCTCTGCTCTTGGTAACGACGGTAACAAAAATCTGATGCGAACAAATAAATCATTCATATGGCGTGCACTCCATTTCTACTTCATTTATTTAATTTCACTTTGAAGTTTTTTGTTGATTAGAATATAGCATTCTGTTTCAGTGAAGTAAATATCTATAAATATTTTTGTATATTTCCACGTTTTGGCGTGTGTTTTTTGTTGATTACATCCAATTTTTTGGTTGATTTGACGTTTTTACATTTTATTTCACTTCATTTTGAAATTTACAAACACTTAAATACTTCATTTTATTTTTGTAATACGAAGTATAAGCTATAAATATATATAATACCTGTATTCATTTCTATCACTTAGATTCTTTTTTACCTCGACATTTTTTTGAAATATTTCAGAATAATTTTTAGCGATGATCCCTGCTCTCTTTTGAGAAACAGAGCTACTGACTACTGACAAGAAATATTTTTACGTAAACTCCATAACATGTTACACTTACTATACAATGCTAAGATAAATATCTATCTCAGCCCAATACCAGGAGGATTAATTCATGAAAGCATACGAACGCTTATTATCTTATGTAAAAGTATTCACTCCAAGCAGTGAAGAAACCGGTACTTCCCCATCTACACAATATCAGTTTGACCTTGCCAGACTGCTGGTTCAAGAATTAAAGGAACTGGGTGTGAAAGATGCCGATGTAGATGAACATTGCTATGTCTATGGACATATTCCGGCAACCAGAGGATATGAATCCCGCCAAAAACTGGGCTTTATCGCTCACATGGATACAGTCTCTGATTTCTGCGATCATCCGGTTACTCCGGTTATCACTCCGAATTATGACGGCAAAGACCTTGCACTTGGAACCAGCGGCAGAATTCTCTCCCCGAAAATGTTCCCTCATCTCTCCACATTAAAAGGCAGAACTCTTATCACTTCTGACGGAACTACCATACTAGGCGCAGATGATAAAGCCGGAATTGCCGAGATCATGACAATAATTGAATACCTCAATGACAATACTATTCCGCATGGTTCCCTCTGCATTGCATTTACCCCTGACGAAGAAATAGGAATGGGACCAGCCCATTTTGATGTTAAAAAATTTGGAGCTGATTTTGCTTATACACTTGATGGTGATACAGAAGGTGAAATCCAGTATGAAAACTTTAATGCTGCCAGAGCAGTAGTAGAATTTACCGGTGTAAACGTACACCCGGGGTCTTCTAAGAATACAATGGTCAACGCAGCACTTGTTGCCATTGAATTTAACTCCATGCTCCCATCTGCAGATACACCAAGAGATACCGAAGAATATGAAGGATTTTTCCATCTTGATGCCATGAACGGCAATGTCTCCACTGCTATGTTAGACTATATTATCCGTGACCATGATGTAGCATCTTTTGACTGCAGGCTCAAAACCATGGAGCACATCGCCAAGATTCTCAATGAAAAGTGGGGTGAAGGCACTGTAAAACTTACCATTACAGAACAATACAGAAACATGAAAGAAATCATTGATACCTGCATGGAACTAATCGACTGTGCAACTGCTGCCTGCAAAGAATGCGGAACTCCTGCACTTATCACCCCAATCCGCGGCGGCACAGACGGAGCACGCTTAAGTTTCATGGGCGTCCCATGCCCGAACCTTGGAACCGGCGGACATGCTTTCCATGGTCCTTATGAACATATCACTGTGGAAGGAATGGATATTGCTGTTGAAGTGGGATTAAAGATTATTGAATTATTCTATAAATAATTTCATCTGAAAGAATCCAGCAAAAAAACAAGCCTTTCACTGTCGGGTAAGGTAACAGTGAAGGGCTTATTTTAAATTTTGCAAGTCGATTTTCTCTTAGTCTGACTTAATTCGGTTAAACTAATGGTATCATTCCGTATAAGTATTCCCATTTTCATCTGTCCAGGTTCCATCACCATTATCACTGAAACCAATACCATTATCGTCTCTGTAATAGTAATCTCCATTTGTCGTCTGTGTAACAGTAACTGTGTTTCCATCAGAAGAAGTTAATATATGCTGTTCTAAAGTTGTTCCCAAATAATGAGTTGCATCATTTAAAGCGGGATATGTATTTCCATAATCATCTGTATAACTTTCATTTCCGTTATCAGTATATCCAACACCATCATATCCTCTGTACTCAACAGAATAATCAGAATACAACACCCTTTCAATTTCAAATGTACTGCCGCCACTTCCTCGTACTGTCAATGATGATGTATTAATAACCGTTTTATCTGTAGTATCATCTCCAGGGGTTCCATTATTATCTGTATCTGAATAACCATCTCCCGAATTATCCGGATCAGGATTCTGACCGTCAGAATTTTCCCCCGTTTCATCAGAAGAATTCACTCCTGTCTGATTCTGATTTTCTTCCTGATCTGCAGTATCAATCTGTTCTGAACTCTCTGTCGAACCATCACGGTTTGAATCCTCCGGCTTATCTCCCTTTCCTGTCAGCTGCTGACCACCGGACGTTTCATGAGCTGCCACCATATCAACCAATTCTCTCTTCTTAGCATCTTCTTCGGAATCCTGTCCTGTTTCATCTCCGTCTTTTGGTATCTGATCCTGCGTGTTCTCTGCCCCGGAAATCACCTCTCCCGAAAAACAAAACACCAGATTTCCTCCAACAAGCACCATCGCCAAAAGTACTCCTGGAAGAATATTCTTCCGAAGCTTCTTCATATTCAGCATATACAGAATTCTGTCTTTAAAAACCATACTGCTGTCATTCAGACTTGCCGTCACATAAGGCACCTGATTATCTATGGCAACGGTTCTCAGCAGAAGTTTCCGGTACAGTTTACGTTCTGCTCTGCTGCAGACACGGACAACTTCCGCATCGCAGAGATTCTCAATATCCTTGTCAGCTTCCCACAGCATAAACAACAGTGCCGGATTAAACCAGTACACAGATGCACAGATTCTCAGAAGCATCTTATACCCCAAATCCTTATGTAAATAATGCGTCAGCTCATGATGATAAACCAGCTTCAGCTCTTCCGCTGAATATCCAACTGCCGGAAGATACAATTTCGTCCGGAATAATCCCGTCAGAAGCGGCGTACTGAGTCCTGCATTCTGCATCAGTTCAGGTCTTCGGCCAATCCCTTTCTGTTCACACACATCCCGGTACATTTTCCACTTCATCAGATCATTCACCGGAAGACTCATCCGTTTCAGGCTTCTCATAGAAAAATAATATGCACAGATCTCTGCCAGTAATTTTATAACCACACCTGCCAGCCATACGATCATAAAAATCTTTGCAGCCAGCGGTACGATATGTCTGCCAGACAATGCTGCAGATTTTGAAGCAGACTGCACTTCATCTGTCAAAACTGTGTCTGCGGATGTTTTGTCTGTCACAACCGTATCCTGCAGTTTTTTATCTGCAGTACTGCTATCCTCTAAAATTACCTTAGAAGAATTTACATTCGCAGAATCTGCATTTGCCGAAGTTATTCTCTTCGCAGTTATCTTTTCATTCCCACTGCTCTCAATCCCCGGCACTTTGAAATTTATAAGGGAAAAATCCGATGGAAGTCGCGCAGGAACCAGCAGACTCACTGCAACAGCCAGCCAGACCACGTACTTCCATCTTGCTGTAAATCTGTTCTTTAACAAAACAGATAACCCCAGCACAAGAAAAATAACAACTGCGGAAATAATATTAAGCTTCAAAACATGTAATGCAAATTCCGCCATCACTTATTCCTCCTTCTCATCCAACTCCCTCAGAAAATCACTGAGATCCTGTATTTCCTCTGAACTTATCTTCTTTCCCTGATAAAGAGAAGTCACAAACTTCTTAAGAGAATTTCCGTAAAGTTTCTCCAGTACACTCTTACTTTCATTTGCCTGATAATCTTCCTGGGATACCAGAGGCGTATACAGATTCATCTTTCCCTGCTTCTCCACAAAAACGAAATTCTTATTCTCTAATCGGGTCAGCAGTGACAAGATCGTAGTCGGAGCCAATTGTTTCTTTACATTCACCAGCTTCTCAATCTCTGCCCGGGTCATCGGCGGAGTCCCGTTCCATAAAGCCAGCATAATATCCAACTCTGACTCCGGCAGACGCTGATATGCTTTTTTCAATAAAATCACCTCATTTCTTCTACAATTGTAGGAATAATTTTATTGTAGCAACCACACAAAAATCTGTCAATGCTAATTTATCTCTGTATAATCATTACCATTTTCGTCCGTCCAGGTTCCGTCTCCATTGTCAGTAAAACCAGTTCCATTATCATCCCGATAATAATAATCTCCATTTGTTGTCTGTGTAACTGTAACCGTATCTCCATCAAAAGACTCCAGTGTATGCTGCTCTAATGTTATTCCCAGGTAATGTGTTGCATCATTTAAAGCCCTATAAGTATTCCCATACTCATCTGTATAACTCTCATCACCATTATCCGTATATCCTACACCATCATTATCCCGGTAACAATAATCCCCGTTTGTTTGCTGAGTAATCGTGAAAGTACTTCCATCCTCTCTCACAAGCGTCAATGTCTCAAGAGAACTATTATTGTCACCATCCTTATCTGTATTCACATTTACCTCATCAGAAGCCTCTGTTTCCCCTGTCTCTGAATTCTGATCACTTCCACTATTGTCAGAACCATTCTGCTTATCCAATGCTGGATTTCCCGGATAAGAAATACTCTCCACCATCTCACGTACCTTACCAATATCATCCACATCCTTCGCAAATCCCTTTACCACATAAAGGTCACTGCCAACAGAATAAGCCGTCTCGTAACAAGCCGCATACTGGTCACTTGCCTTCGCAAACAATGGCGTATCATCATCTGCATCATACTTATAAACACCAACCCAGTCCTTACCGCTCACAAAATAAGCATATGTTCCCTTCATATCCTTCTGCTCCCAGTCTGAACTCACCGGCTGCGGGTCAAACTTCTCACTCCCGCTATCCGTGGCCCACACAGCACCCGTTCCAACCACTGACATGCAAAATACTGATAACGAAGCAACAATCGTAATAAATCTTTTTCTGTTCATAAAAATTCCCCTTTCGTCATTAATTGTAACTTCATTTTTATCCGTTTCTTCTACTTTTGTAGAAGTTAATCATATACTACATCTGCAGAAGATTAATGTCAAGCTGTTTTTCTACAAATGTAGTAATATATAAATTTTTTCATTTAAAGACAAAAAATCAAAAAAGACCAGCTGACATCCAGCTGGCCTTCTCTATTTCCTTAATTTAAGTCAAACGGATATTCGCAATCCGCTTCGCTCCTTACTTGATTCGGTTAAAAAGCACAATTTTATTTTTGCACATAAAAAACCAGCTAACTACTAGCTGGTTTCCACTATATCTTCAAAACTACATACATGCTGACATTTCCCTGAAATCATTACTTCCTGCGATTCTTGGTCAAGCCCTCACCCGATTAGTAACAGTCAGCTCCATGCATTACTGCACTTCCACCTCTGCCCTATCTACCTCGTCGTCTTCAAGG
>NZ_JBQHWS010000114.1:0-11250 GCF_052063845.1 Blautia sp. HCP3S3_D9 | reverse complement strand
CGCTATTACAGTTCTAAACAAAATATTATAATGTAGTAATACCGTATACGTATTAAGCATAATAATACATAAACACCATATCATTATATCAGATAATCTTAAAATACCTATTTTTTTTCTTAACTTAGGAATATTCTCATTAAACATTAACCCCTATTCCTTTCATTATATAAGCTCTCATATTTTTAGTTTTTTGTATTAACCTGTCGAAAAATAAAATACAATATTTTCCACTTTTCTTTTCTTAAAAATGTCAATATCACTTGCTTATCTATTCTTTTAGACGAAAATTTCGTTTTATTTACAATCTCCTGATAATAACTTTTTTCTTTTTGTTGCTCCATAAACAAACAGAATTCTTTTTTATTTTTTATTTTACTCAGTTTTATAGTATATGAAATTAAAATTATATCTAAATTATTATAAAAACCATTATAGGTCTCAGGAGTAACTTGTTCTATTTTTTTTATCACATTTTTCCTAAATATGAAATCTTCTTCTAAATTTTTAAATTTTGATTCTTCAAACCTATGCATAACACTATCTTCTCCTTGATAATAGGATATCATGGAAAATTTTCTATAGTAAATGCTTGGAGCAAATTGCAATATTTTAAATTGAAATTCTGAATCTTCCCCTATTTTTTTTCCTACTGAAAACAATATATTATTTTGACGCAAAAAAGATAATTTAATAAGTTTCCCCCAACAGAAATTCATATATGTCGTTGTCGCTAAGCTTTCATATACTTGATTTACTTTAATTTTCCCTTCACAAAATGAGTGTACCTCATAATTTTTTCTTTTATCTTCATAAACCACTTTATATGAAAATAATATTAGATCATATTTTTTATCCATTAATGCATTAATCTCTTCATACCATCCATTTAATAACCAATCATCTGCATCCAAAAATAAAACATATTCTCCTTTTGCCTCTAATATTCCCCTATTACGTGCAGCAGAAACTCCATTATTTCTTGTATGAATTACTTCAACATAATCCGTATTTTTCTTCCATTCTAAACAAATATTATAGGATTCATCTGTACTTCCATCATCCACAAGAATAACTTGAACATCGTCAAATTTTTCTCTAATAATGGATTGCATACATCTATTAATTACCTTTTCAGCATTAAATATTGGAATGACAATACTTATCATATATTTTTTCATTATTATATCCATTCCTTTCGCTTCGCTCAGGCACAAAACGTTATGAAAATGTTTCCCTGAGCTCATTTTTTCTTTATAATTCTTCTTGTAGGGAACTCGATATACTACAAATCACGGGGAGGTGAGTGGGCTGTCCGGCTTGCCGGATGACCGCATTATTATATGTGTAGTTCGCCTTTTCAAGCACAAATAAGTGTGACTTCAAGCACGTAATCTTATCTTTGTATAAACATTCTCGTTTATGGCTTAGGCGTTCAGTCAATGCCGTCTCTCCCTATAATCTTTAGCGAACCTCCCGGTTCTGAAAGGAGTCCCTATGGCTTTAAAAATCATGTACAAAATCTGTTGTGGCATTGATGTCCACAAGACTTTTGTAGTTGCCTGCATCGCTTCTACGAACGATAAAGGTGTCACTTCTTACGAGAGCCACCGGTTTTCGACCTATACGAGCGGTCTGAAAACTTTGTTACAATGGCTACTCGACAGGAATTGCAAGGCTGTCTGTATGGAATCCACCGGTAAATACTGGATTCCTGTTTATAACGTCTTGGAAAAAGATTGTTCGATTGTCCTTGCCCATCCGAAATACGTTAAGGCTATCCGTGGAAAGAAAACTGACAAGAAAGATGCCAAATGGATTGCTGACCTGTTTAAGCATGATCTTGTTGCCGGAAGCTTTATGCCACCCGCTGACATCCGCCAGCTTCATGACCTTATGCGCTACCGTTTCAAACTGACCTGCTTCAAATCAAGTGAAAAGAATCGTTTGCAGAACTGTCTCACGGTTTCCAATATCCAGTGGGGAAACATTGTCTCGGACACCTTCGGCAAATCTGCTCAGGCGATACTGGATAAGATTTTGGAAAATCCCGCAGATACTTCCTTTGACCTTGAACCTCTTGTTTTCAAAAGTTTAAAAAAGAAACTTCCTAAACTTCGTGATGCCATTGACGGATATATCACTCCGGAACAGGCTGGTAAGCTCAAAGTAATCAAATCTCATTATGAAAACCTTGAATCCCGGAAAGCAGAGCTTGAAGAACTCATTCTTGCGCTCGCCACTCCCTATCAGCAGGTACTTGCCATTCTTCAAACCGCTCCTGGTATCAGCAGTGATTTCACTGCCATCGGAATTATTTCCGAAATTGGTACCAATATGGAGGCTTTTCCTTCGACGAAACACTTGTGCTCATGGGCTGGTCTTACCCCGACCAACAATGAAAGTGCAGGGAAGAAAAAATCTGTCCGGGTTTCCAAGGCCGGATGCTACATCAAACCTCTTTTAGTACAGTGCGCAAACGCTGTTGTTAAAAGTAAAAAGCATCCTGAAATTCGCAACCGCTATCTCCGTATTAAAAAGCGTCGCGGTCACAAGAAAGCAATCATTGCAATAGCAAGAATGCTTCTTACCGCATTATACCACATGTTAAAGAACGGAGAAAACTATAATGCAGAACTTTATCGAAAATCCGACTTACTACCTGTGGATCGTGAGATTACCGTAGAGCAGGCACTCATGAGCGCCAGAAACCAAGGTTATAAGATCAAGTCAGCAACTGCATAGCCTAAATGTATACGATATTCAATTTTTAAAGCAGCCACCGAAAGATGGCTTGTTTATGATGCGATTAAGGTAATGGATACCCTCTACTTCTCATTTTCAATCTTTCCACCTATTAATTCTCCTATAAAGTGGCAACATTAAAAATGGCAAATAAAAATAGCAAATTAAACCAAGTTTTGTCTTTTTTCTTACACTTGAACTTCTCAAAACATCTTTTCCATATTTATTCAAACCATCTTTAGCCTTGTTTATATACTTCTTATATTCGTCTTGAACTGGCGCATTTAAGTAAATTCTAAAGCAGCCAACTACGTAATATGCTTTTGCAGCATCTTTAAGGTTTTGACTTTTATTAGCTGTATATTTCAATAATTCTTCACAAATATCTAAGATTCCACAATCTTTAACAGAAAACTTTTGCGTGGTAATACTTCCTTCACGATGAACATATCCATATAGCTTAGTAGTTGAATATACGATTTTATCCGCTTGTTCAAATATCTTGTGCATTATCTCAACGTCTTCAAATATAATCCCTTTTTTAAACAACACTTTTTCAAAAAATTTTCTCTTATATAACTTCCCCCATGCTGAAACAAGAAAGGATTTTTGATACCACATTTCTTCTATTGCTTCATCAGCAGAAAATATTTTTATCTTTTCATCATAATCAAACTTCATTTTATCATCAAATATGTGCAGAGGATCACAAATTGATATTTCTGCTTTATATTTCAAAGCATTTTCATATAACTTTTCAATAAAATTTTCTGCAATTCTATCATCACTATCAACAAAAGTCACCCATTCACCTTTTGCAAATTTTAATCCATAATTTCTTGCATCAGATAATCCACCGTTTTCTTTATGATACACCACAATTCGACTATCTTTATGCTGCCATTGATCACACAATTTACCACTACTATCGGTTGCACCATCATCTATTACTATAATTTCAATATTGTTATATGTTTGATTCACAATATCTTCTAAACATTGTCCTAAATATTTTTCAACATTATATACAGGAACAATTACACTAATTAATGGCTCCATATTATTCTCCTACAAATACACGTTCATACATTCCACAAATTTTTTCCCAAGTATACTCTTCCGATACTCGTTTCTTTGCTTTTTCTCCAAGTTCCCTAATTTCCGCTTCGCTCATTGCATCTGTCTGTTCAATTAGTTTTGAAAGACTTTCTTCTTTTCTGCTCCAATATAATGCACACTCTTGAGCAACTTCTTTATTAAATCCAACATCAACTAATAAGTTTAAATCAGTACTTCCCAATGCTTCAATCAGGCTTGGGTTTGTTCCACCAACTGTATGTCCATGAAAATATGCATACGCATTTTCTCTTATTTTTTTTAATAATTCTTGATCATATACTGTTCCAACAAATTTAATTCTTTTATCTTGTTTAAAATGTAATTTACGTTCCAATTCACCTAAAAACTTTTCATTTACATTCGTAATAATTGCAAAATCTCGTTTTGAATTAGATGCCATAAATTCTCTTATCATAATTTCGAATGAATTTTCTGGGACAAAACGACCTACTACAAGATAATAATCTTTCTTTGAGAGTCCTTTTTCTTTATACCAATTTAAAAGTCTTTTATCGTCATCAGACAACTTACTTAATGTAAGATCTGCTCCATAGGCAATAAAAGTAGTTTTAGGATCTCTTCCTTTTATTCCTTTTCGATCATAGCATTCATGAATATATTTTTCAATATTAACAGAATCACAAATATCCAAGTCTGACCATTTAATCATCATCTGTTCAGATATTTTCCAATACTTTCGTATTGGTGCAGACCATTTTGCTCTCATCCACTCATGTCCATCAGGATTCAAATATACTCTTCCACCTAGTTTATGGATTTTTTTATAAAAGTGTTTCGCAAATGGTCCAATTCTACAAGCCATAATATATACTATCGGATTCTTAATACCATTTTTTTCTATGTATTTGCAACATTCATTTAATGCTGCAACATCATAATAAATAGCTTGTGCAGCACCAACCTGAGGAACATGAATTTTAAAGCATCGTGCATTATGAAATTCAAATTCTGTATCGGATATTTTTCTTACTCCATCTAATTTGCTTTCATCCATACATCCATCACCATTTGCTTTACATGCTACATGATATTTAATATTTTTATTATTCTGATGATATTCGGTTAATTTATATACAAATGTTTCGTATCCACCGTAAGCACCTAGACTTTTAGCACCTACTAAAAAAACATGCTGTACCTTTCTTTCTTGCTGCATATTGCTTCCTACTCTCTCTAAGTTTAAAATTTAAAAGTATCTTTCACTCCGACCCATTTCTGATCTTTATCAGATAAATTAAGTTTTGTTCCATCTTTTAATGTATATCCCTCTGCGGAAGCTGTACCATTATATTCTCCAACTAATTCTGGCCACTCAATACCGAGTTCACGATCATTCCAAGCAAGTCCGCCTTCGTCTCCTGGATGATAGAAGTCCGTGCATTTATAACAGAACTCTGCTGTATCACTCAATACTAAAAATCCATGAGCGAATCCTTCAGAAATATAGAACTGTTTCTTGTTCTCTTCTGTAAGTTCTACCCCATACCACTGTCCATATGTTTTACTATCAGAACGTAAATCTACAGCCACGTCAAATACACGTCCCTTGATGGCTCTTACAAGTTTGCCCTGTGGATACTGCTTCTGGAAATGAAGTCCTCGTAACACACCTTTTGTACTCATGCTCTGGTTATCCTGTACGAAGTTCATATCAAGTCCAGCTTCTTTCATGTCGTTAAGGTTATAGGTTTCCATGAAATAGCCACGGTCATCTCCGTGAACGGTTGGCTCGATTACATATAATCCTTCAATTGGTGCTTTTGTTACTTTTATCTGTCCCATTTTTATTACTTCCTTCTTTATCTATCTCAAATTTCTAGTATTCAATTTCTTTTAAATATCTGCTTAACGCATCCTGCCATGTTGGCAGTGGGGTAAAACCAGCCTCTACGAGTTTGGATTTATCTAATCTGCTGTTGAATGGTCGGGCTGCTTTGGATAAGCCATATTCTTCTGTTGTTACAGGTACTACATTTGTGGTATAGCCTGCCTGTTTAAAGATTTCACAGGTAAAATCATACCAGGAAATATAGCCACCTTCGTTTGTGGCATGATAGTAGCCATATTTATCAGTGTCAATCATATCTACAAGAAGTCTTGCTAAATCGTAAGTGTAGGTTGGTGTTCCAATCTGGTCGGATACGACACGAACTGTATCGTGTGTTTTTCCTACGTTAAGCATTGTTTTGATAAAGTTCTTTCCATTTACTCCAAATACCCATGCAATGCGGACGATAAAGTATTTATCAAGATTACCGCTTACTGCCTGTTCACCTTCTAATTTAGTCTGACCGTAGACATTTAATGGTTTGTAGTCAGTACAGTCTGGTAACCACGGTTCTGTCCCCTGTCCGTCAAACACATAGTCTGTGGAAATATAAACCATTTTCGCATCAAGCTTTTTGCAGGCTTTAGCGATGTTTTCTGTTCCACCGGCATTGATAGCACGAACTCTTTCTACTTTATCATCGTCTTCTGCGAGGTCTACTGCTGTCCATGCTGCACAGTGGACAACAACATCTGGTTTCTGTTCTGTGAGAACTTTTTCTACTGCTTCTTTATCTGTGATGTCTAAAGAAACATAAGGCATTGTTGTAACGGCACTTCCGTCCTGCACTCCAGAATATTCTGGAGCGATGTCAGAGCCGATTTCTTCATAACCTCTTTTACTTAATTCATTCATGACATCATGACCAAGCTGGCCTGCCACACCTGTTACAAATACTTTCATTTCTTATCGCTCCTAATATTCTTATCTGTTTCCGTACATTTTTTCGTAGTAGTTCTGATATTCACCAGAAATAATTGTCTCCCACCATTCCTTATTATCTAAATACCACTGAATCGTCTTCTTAATTCCATCTTCAAATTTTGTTTCTGGTAACCAGCCTAATTCGTTGTGAATCTTTGTTGGGTCAATAGCGTAACGCATATCATGACCTTTACGGTCTGTTACATGAGTAATCAGACTTTCCGGCTTTCCAAGTTCTTTACAGATAATCTTTACAATATCAATATTCTTCATTTCGTTGTGACCACCGACGTTATAAACTTCTCCAACACGTCCGTTATGGATGATTAAGTCTATCGCACGGCAATGATCCTCTACATAGAGCCAATCACGAACATTTAATCCTTCGCCATAAACAGGTAATGGCTTATCTGCTAAAGCATTGGCAATCATTAACGGGATTAACTTCTCTGGAAAATGATATGGTCCATAGTTGTTAGAGCAACGGCTAATTGTTACAGGCAGCCCATAAGTTCTGTGGTAAGCAAGAACTAATAAGTCTGCTCCTGCCTTTGAGCTACTGTATGGAGAACTTGTATGGATCGGTGTCTCCTCTGTAAAGAATAAGTCCGGTCTGTCTAATGGAAGATCTCCGTAAACTTCGTCAGTACTTACCTGATGGTATCTCTTGATACCGTATTTACGGCAAGCATCCATCATAACAGCAGTTCCTTTAATATTTGTGTCTAAGAAAATCTCAGGATTTTCAATAGAACGGTCTACATGAGACTCTGCTGCAAAGTTCACAACCATGTCTGGATGCTCTTCTTCAAATAATTTATAGATTGCTTCTCTGTCGCAAATATCAATCTTACAGAAACGGAAATTGGGGTTATCCATTACTGGTGCTAAAGTAGATAAGTTTCCTGCATATGTAAGCTTGTCCACGCATACAATCCTATAATCAGGATATTTATCTAACATATGAAATACAAAGTTACTTCCAATAAATCCGGCTCCTCCGGTTACGATAATTGTCATTATTCTATCCTCTTCTTTCTTAATACAAATGTTCCTGATATTTCCCATCCAGTACGTCTTTCAGATATTGTCCATACTGGTTTTTCTTTAAAACTTCATAAACTTTCAGAACTTCTTCTTTAGAGATCCATCCATTTAAGTAGGCAATTTCTTCTAAGCAAGCAATCTTTCTGTGCTGATGCTGCTCTACTGTCTTGATAAAGTTCGTTGCATCCACTAAAGATTCGTGTGTTCCAGTATCTAACCATGTTAATCCCTGTCCAAGAAGTTCTACATTTAAGCTGTTATCTTCTAAATAGATACGGTTTAAATCTGTAATCTCAAGTTCGCCTCTGGCACTTGGCTTTAAATTCTTTGCATACTCCACTACACGGTTATCATAGAAATACAGACCAGTCACACAATAATTGCTCTTTGGATGTTCTGGCTTCTCCTCAATAGAAATAGCCTTTCCATCATGGTCGAACTCTACGATTCCAAAACGCTCCGGGTCATCTACATAGTAACCAAATACTGTAGCACCCTTTCCTGTTTCTGCATTTTCAACCGCTGCCTGTAATCTCTTCTTTAATCCATGACCTGCAAAAATATTATCACCAAGAACCATTGCTACTGGCTCATCACCAATAAACTCCTCTCCAATGATAAATGCCTGAGCAAGTCCATCTGGACTAGGCTGTATAGCATATTGAAGATTCACACCAAACTGGTGTCCATCCCCCAATAAATCCTGAAATCTTGGTGTGTCTGCTGGTGTAGAAATAATTAAAATATCTCTGATACCTGCGTTCATCAATACAGACATTGGATAATAAATCATCGGTTTATCATATATCGGTAATAACTGTTTTGATGTAACCATGGTAAGTGGATATAATCTTGTTCCTGATCCACCTGCTAAAATAATTCCTTTCATAAATTCGCTAACCTCCTCAGCTTTTGCTTATATTTATAACTTATCTATAGTTATCCTTTTGCAGCTTATTCTCTCTATAAAATAAGCTGCTTGTAGGATTTACATTGATCCATCTTTCTTAAAGACTACCAATATCGTTTTAAACAATATTTTTATATCTAGCCCAATGTTCCAGTTTGTGATATACTCTTTATCAAGACGAACTACTTCTTCAAAATCGGTAATATCACTTCGTCCGCTTACCTGCCACATGCCAGTGATTCCAGGCTTAATTGCCAGCCTTGCACGATGGTGAAGCTCATACAGATTCGTTTCTGAGATCAAGGGTGGGCGAGTACCTATAATCGACATATCGCCACGTAATACGTTAAAGAATTGCGGAAATTCATCTAAACTTGTTCGTCTGATAAAATCACCGATTCCTGTCTTATGTGTCCCATCTGGAAGTATCTTATTTCCGATAACACGAGGATCAAAGTCCAGTTTAAACATCTTTCCATCTCCAAGTTTGTTATCTTTCATAAGCTCTGCCTTACGTTCTTCTGCATCCATATACATACTGCGGAACTTGTACATTTTAAATTTCTTTCCATTCTTTCCAACTCGCTCCTGAGCAAAGAAGATTGGTCCCGGTGATGCAATATAAATTGCCGGTCCGACAAAAATACAAATGATTCCGGTAAAAATACATCCAACTAATCCACCCGCAATATCCATTAAGCGTTTTAACATTAACTGTCTGGTTGATGCATAATTGATACTTGTCGTAAGGACTGTGTAATTACCAACCTTTTCCACAAACTGTTTTTTCCCTGGCACGCTTGTAATCTTTGCAAGATTAAGATGAATGGTTATTCCCGTCTCTGATAATTGCTCAATTAACTCTGACGGATATGGAAGAACTTCTGAAACAACAATCAAAACTTCATCAATCCATTCCTGACATACATACATTGCTGCAGTCTCTTCGTTGGCAACTACCGGAACTCCATGAATTTCTCTTCCAGTCCAGTCCGCATCAATTACAGCTACACCAGCCAATGAGAATCTGGCATAATTGTTTTCCTGCATACTTAATACTACTTGTTCAGCCACATCTTCTGATGTTACAATCAGTAGTTTGCGTTCCCCGCCATCCTTCATCTGTTTTCGCAGCAGTTTTTTCCAAAGTTCTCTGACAATATACGTCATTACTAAATAAATTATTATGGTCAGCATCAATGTTAATCTTGAAAAGTCCTGTCCCTGCTGAAGCAGGAATAAATATAACACTGCCAATGCACCTACCATAATCGCATGATTTAACGTAATTACAAAATCACGATAGTATCCTCTTTTTAATACACTTCTCATGGTGCCATACGCAAAAATCATAACGAGATCTGCCAGTTCAAGGAAAACTGCCATATTGCGATAAATAATGGTTTCATATGGATTAAATCCATATCCGCTAATTGCATATGCCAGAACATACGCTAATTGCAAACAGATCATGTCTAAGATTATAAAATCTGCGTGTTTTAACCATCCTTCAGAATCTTTTCTATACATAGATTTCTTTCTTTCCCCTTCCATTTTTTTGTAATCTATCTGTTAATCTACAATCGTCCCCACAATTGTAGAAATTGCCTTCAAATTTGAGTGATTTAAAACTAGATAGGATTATTGCTACACAAAGAAGAGCATTAATCCAGAATATGTTAAGATTTGTTGAGATATGTAATTCCGTCCATAGCCATACCCCCGAACACAAGTAATCAGCACATGGGAATCACATTTTGAATATTTAGATATGTGATATAAGAGTTTCGATATTCAGTTTTCTTTTCATTCTCATTAATATGTACTGGGGTATCCATCGTACACTTTCGTTTTGATTTTCCTAACATTTCATATCTCCCTTACTGTACCCCCCCCGACAAAATCGAGGGCTACTTCCTTATCTCTTTTTTCTCATTTATTTCTTATATTTTTCTCCAACGACAGATAACCTGTGAACGTCTTTCGAGGGACATCCGCAGGCTCAGCCATTACCTCCTATTATTTATGATTCTCATTTACTTATTTATAATTGGGTCAAAATAAGCATCCAGGAAACCACTTTATTATATATTTCCGCTGGAAATGCGATTGGTTTCCTTTAATGAAAAATCATAAGAATCATACTAAGGAACCTAGCTAAGCCAACGAAAATCCTGTAAAATCAAGCTTTTTCTCGGTTGGCTCTATTATACCGCCGACTCCTTTTAGTACATTTAAGAATTGTGGGAATTCATCTAAGCTTGTTTTCCTTATTAAATTACCAATTCCAGTTTTCTTTTCTCCATTTGGCAAGATTTTATTTCCTATTACACGTGGATCGAATTCCAGCTTAAACATCATGCCGTCTTCGACTCTGTTGTCTTTCATCAGTTCTTTTTTCCGCTCCTCGGCATCCATGTACATACTGCGGAATTTATACATCTTAAACTTCTTGCCGTTCTTTCCCACTCGAATCTGTGAGAAGAAAATCGGACCTGGCGACCGAATATAGATTGCAGGTGCCACAAATATGAAAATTATTCCTGTCAAAATACATCCTGCCAATCCACCTATAATATCCAGGCTTCTCTTCATAAATGCCTGCTTCACAGTTGCATAGTTTATGCTGGTTGTTAATACTGTATAATCGCCCAAC
>NZ_JBQHWS010000113.1:0-11277 GCF_052063845.1 Blautia sp. HCP3S3_D9 | reverse complement strand
CCTGGAAGGTATGCCGGCCCCTGACCATGCAACGATCGCGCGTTTTATCTCCCTGCACTTTTCTGTCTGTGCAAAGACGTTGCTTGCACAAATGTCAGATCTGCTCTATCTTTTGGGTGAGATTTCGGGGAAGACCATCTTTATTGATGGCACAAAGATCGAATCTGCGGCCAATAAGTATACATTTGTATGGAAAAAGGCTATTACAAAAAATCAGGCCCGGTTATACACGAAACTGTCTTCTTTTGTGGCTGAATGTGAAGAACTCTATGGAATGAAAACGGTATATCATGATAGGATATCCATACACACCTTAAAGCGGTTAAAAAAGCAGTTGTGCCGCATCAAAGTACGGGAAGGAATCGTGTTTGTACATGGAACCGGCCGGAGAAAAACACAGTTACAGAAATCTCTGGAACAACTGGATCGGTATCTGGAGAAACTAAAGGAATATACGAAAAAACTGTATACGCTTGGGGACAGAAACAGTTATTCCAAAACAGATCCCGATGCCACCTTCATGAGAATGAAAGAGGACGCGATGCTGAACGGACAGTTAAAGCCTGCGTATAACATCCAGCATGGAGTGGATTCAGAATACATCACATGGATTGATATCAGCCCGCGCCCCACCGATACACGTACCCTGATTCCTTTTTTAAAAGATATGGAGAGCTACCTGAGATTTAAGTATTCAGAAATCGTTGCAGATGCCGGGTACGAAAGTGAAGAAAACTATCTTTTCATTGAAAGCAACGGACAGACTGCCTACATAAAGCCACAGAACTATGAGATCTCAAAGACACGAAAATACAAAAAAGACATTAGCAGAAGGGAAAACATGGAGTATCATGAGGACAGGGACAGTTACATCTGTCGGAATGGAAGAGAACTGACTGTCACAAATGAACGGAGAAGTAAAACGACGAGTGGATATGTCAGTATAAAAACTTATTACAGATGTTCAGACTGTACTGGCTGTCCTTATAAAACAGAATGTATCAAAGGGAACAACTGCAAAACGCCTATGGAAAAGCGCAATAAAGTGTTGATGGTCTCAAAGACGATGAGCCAGAAGCGTGCAGAAGATTTGGAACGGATCACGAGTGAGTATGGGACTATGCTCCGGATGAACCGCAGTATTCAGGCGGAAGGTTCTTTTGCTGATGTGAAAGAAGACATGAACTTTCGGAGATATCTGTACCGTGGAAAGGTAAATGCCTTGGCAGAAAGTATCCTTTTAGCGATGGGGCGAAATATCAATAAACTTCATTGCAAGATTCAGACAGGAAGAACGGGAAGTCACCTTTTTGCATTAAAAAAGGCGTAGATTTTGATAATTGAAAATAAAACAGTTTGAAAAAAAGCATGCTGAAAAGGATGCTTAGGGATGAACTGCGCTTGTAAAGAATGGCATCGAAATGGTAATCGATTTCGATGCTATTTTGGCATAAAACAGGGCTGCCGCCCAGCAAAAATATTTGCTAATGCGACAGCCCCATGTATAAGCACTCTTAATTTAACCAAATCAAGCAAGTAGCGAAGCGGATTGCGAATATCCGCTTGACTTCACATATTGACAGATAAAAATAGTTGTACTATCATCTTTTTAGTTGAAGGTACAACTATTTTTATCAAACGGAGGAGTTTTTATGGATGACACAGAAAGAAAAATGACAAAGATAGCCCGTGAAGTCAGTAAATTTACTGTCCAGACAATGAAAGAAGATGGCATTGGCACTGCCGAGTTTGATGTCATACATCTGGTGCGGCACAATCCGGGAATCACACAGACAAAAGTAAGAGAAACTCTGAAAATAGACAAAGGAGCCGCAGCCAAACGAGTCGCAAGTCTGGAAACCAAAGGCTATCTGATCAGAAAACCGAACCCGGATGATGGCAGGAGCCAGCTGTTATATGCAACAGAAAAAGCAGAGAAATTGAAAAATTCCAAAGCACATATCGAATCTGTTTTCTACGAATGGCTTCTGACAGAACTGCCGCCGGAAGAAAAGGCAGCTTTCTGTCAGACTCTTGATACTCTGTACTGGAAATGCAAGCTACAGCGCCGTGCTGGTTTCGTAGATGTAACAGATTATCTGGCTCAAAAAAATCCAGTTGAAGAAAGGAAAGAAGCAGACAATGAAGCAGGAAAAATTTCAGCCCAATAAAATCCTTTCGTATTTCCGTATAGAATGGAAAGTACTTCTGCTCGTAACCATATCCGGTCTGATCTATAACCTTGGGCTTCTGGCAGGTCCCTGGTTCGAAGGACAGATGACAGAATGTCTGGTACGGATTCTGAACGGGATCAACCACTATCCGGACATGTTGAAACTTGTGATCGGCTACGTACTTATTATTGGCATCGTACAGATCTCACGATACATCAAACGATTCTATGTAAGACGTTTTGCCAATAACATAAACCGCAGAATGAAAGAAATCCTCTACAGTAACCTTGTTGTAAAAAGCAGAAACAGCCTCCGCGAAGAGGGGGAGGGTAATGTGATGACAAAGGCCATCCTGGATGTCGACGACTGCGTAGAGGGCATGCGAAAATTTACCACAGAAATCTTTGATACAGGAGTTGCACTGGCAGCTTACGCAGGAATGCTTCTCTGGTATGACTGGCGTCTGGCCTTACTCTGCATGATCTTTCCACCAATATCCTATATTACTGCAGAGAAAATGAAAACCATGATCCAGCGCACAGGTACAGCCTACAAAGAACAGTCCGGTGCCTTAAGCGCCGCTACTCTGGACCGTGCCCAGAATGCGATCACGTACCGTGTATTCGGATGCGAAAAAGAGAGACAGAATGCCTATGAGAAAAATCTCTCCGATTATGAAAGATCAGCGGTAAAAGCAAATATCTGGAACTCTATCATGCCGCCTGTTTATCGTATTATCTCCATGGCGGGAGTATTGTTCATCTTATATTTCGGTCAGAAAAATGTTCTTGGAAACGGATGGAAAACATGGGACATCGCAGCATTTACCACCTTTCTTGCATGCTTTGTGAAGCTCTCCGTTAAATCATCCAGTGCCGCAAAACTCTTTAACGCCGTACATAAAGCACAGGTCTCCTGGAAACGAATCCATCCTCTGTTAAACCCGGCTCAGGAACAGACAGATGCTCCTGTACAGCAGGCAGGAGATCTGGAAGTGAAACATTTAAGCTTTACTTATCCGGATGGCAGAAAAGTATTTGAGGATGTTTCATTTAGTGCAAAACCAGGACAGATTATTGGCCTCACAGGACCAGTCGCATGTGGAAAATCCACACTCGGAAAAACCTTTTTATGTGAATCACCTTATGAAGGACAGATTCTCTTTAACGGAAAAGAGCTGATAAATCTGGATTCATCTGTCCGTACCGGCACCATCGGATATCTCGGCCATGATCCGGAACTATTCAATGACAGTATAGAAAATAATATTCTGATGGGCACTCACGAAAATGCAGATAAATTCCTGCAGATGGTATGCCTGGATAAAGAAGTATCTGAAATGGAAGAGGGCAAGCAGACTCTAGTAGGAAATGGCGGAGTCCGCCTCTCCGGTGGTCAGGCACAACGTCTTGCCCTTGCCAGAACCCTTTGCCATAAACGTCCAGTTCTTATCCTGGATGATCCTTTTTCTGCACTGGACAGGAAAACAGAACGGCATATTTTTAACAACATTCGACAGATTTCCAGCGATACAGTCATTCTCCTGATTTCCCATCGCCTGTACCTGTTTCCTGAAACAAACCAGGTTATCTGGATGGAAGATGGACAGACACAGATTGCCCCTCATGAAGAAATGATACACAGATCCGAAGAATATGCGAGATTATTCAATGATCAGAAAGGAGATGAGAGCCATGAAGAATAATGAAAACTACTATGAAAAGAGCAGCGCCAGCAGCAGTAGTAATACGAACACTGATCATAGCAATGCGAAACATAGCAACGACGTTAAAAATGTAATTTTTAATACTGTAAAGGGGCAGAAATTTCTGTTTGGCGGCATTGTAGTCACTGTACTTGGCGCAATCATCACTGCACTGATTCCTCCTTTGATCCTTGCAAAATTCGTAGATAGAATCACATCTGGAAAATCTGCATCTTTTCTGTTTATCCTGCTGTATTTCATCATGCTTGCCATTACCGGACTGATGGAATCAGCACGAGAGGGACTGCTTACCGTATTTGGACAAAAGATTACCCATGGACTCCGAAGCAGCCTGATGGAAAAATTTATAAATCTTACTACAGACAACATCAACAAACAGGAACCAGGAAACTTAGTATCCAGATTTGTCGGAGATGTAGATACTGTAGAGAATCTCTTCACATCCGGAATCATCAGTATGTTTGCAGATGCATGTAAAATTATCAGTATCCTGGCAGTGATCTGGTTCCAGAACCGTGGACTTACCTTTGTACTTCTGATTCTTCTTCCATTCCTGTTCTGGTTCACCAGACATGTACAGAAGAACATGCTCAAAGCACAGATAGAGAACCGTCAGGCAGTGGGAAGAGCCTCCGGACACGTACCGGAAACTCTCCATAACATCCGTACGATCCACTGTCTGAGAAAAGAATCCTACATGGAGAAGCAGTACGACCAGTACATCAATGAAAGTTACAAAGCGATGGAAAGAACCAACTTCTATGATGCGATTTATTCCCCTGTTATACTGATCCTGAATGCAGTTGTAGTAGCAGTTGTCATGCTGCTTTCCGCATCCGGTAATCCGCGTATCCTTACTTTGTTTGGAATGTCTGCCGGAACAGCAGTAGCAGTCATAAATTATATTTCCCAGATTTTCACACCTGTAGAAAGCCTTGGAATGGAAATCCAGACCATTCAGTCCGCTATCGCCGGAATCCACCGCATTAATGAATTTCTGACGTTGGATGAAAATTCTTTCTCAAAACAGACTTTGACATCAAGCCTCCCAGAAACTGAAAATACCAGTGTAATCAGTAAGTTTGATGGAAAATCTGATTCAGAGTATCTGCCGTTTGTAGAATTTAAAGATGTCACTTTTGGCTATGATGAGCATACTGTACTGGAACATATCAACTTCCAGATCATGGATGGCGATCAGGTAACACTTTCCGGCCGTACAGGTGCAGGAAAAAGTACCATATTGAAATTATTACTTGGACTGTATGAACCTCAAAGTGGAGAAGTTCTTATTCACGGAATCCCTGCCTTTCAAATTTCCCATAATAATCGCCGGAAACTCTTTGGTTATGTAGAACAGTCTTTTCATATGGTTCCGGGAACTGTAAGAGACCAGATTACTCTGTACGATGACAATATTTCTGAAGACCAGATCAGGGCAGTAGCCGAGATCACCGGGCTGCGCACTACCATTGAAGAGCTTGAACACGGTTACGACACTCAATGCAGGCCAGAAATATTTTCGCAGGGACAGTGGCAGCTTTTGTCTATCGCACGAGCAGCAGTAACTCAGCCATCTCTGCTCCTGTTAGATGAGATTACAGCCAATCTTGATGCCGAAACAGAGAAAAGTGTTCTTAGTGCGCTGAAACGGGTCGCTGAAAACAGAACTGTAATCTCTATTTCACACAGAACTTCTGCAGAACTTGGACGAATCATTACACTTTGACCAAAACAATCAACAATACAGATACTTTTATCTGCTTAACATTTCATCATAAATCAGAAGAATATTTGCTCAATAAATAATTATCTGACAACAATGTTTTTGCCATTGACTAAATATTTTTTTGATGATAAGATAAACATACAGATTTTAAATACATATAATAAAATTGTACGGGAGGAATCACTCATGAAAACACTTGAAACAAAGAACGCACCAGCAGCAATCGGACCATACTCACAGGCAAAAATGGTAGGAAACTTCGTTTTCGCATCAGGCCAGATTCCGGTAGACCCGGCAACAGGTGAAGTTGCAGGCGATAAGATTGAAACTCAGGCAGAGCAGTCCTGCAAGAACGTAGGCGCAATTCTTGAAGAGGCCGGACTTACATTTGATAATGTTGTCAAGACTACCTGCTTCCTTGCAGATATGGCAGATTTCGCTGCATTCAATGCTGTATACGAAAAATACTTCACAAGCAAACCGGCTCGTTCCTGCGTTGCTGTAAAACAGCTTCCAAAGAATGTTCTCTGCGAAGTAGAAGCTATTGCAGTAGCTGAATAATTTTTAATTACATTTTTGCTTAACCAAATAATTTCTGTAGGAGGAATGTTGCGGCATTCCTCCTTTTTTGGCTATTAGTTATCATCAATAATTAAGCATACCTTACTGCCATCCTTACTCCTAATACATATCCATGCGCTTCAAGCATTATGCAGAATAAAATATAAGTATTAGACATTCATACAAGTTCAATTTATAATGTAGATAGTCAAGCGGATATTTGCAATTTGAAGCAGGTGACCTGCTTGATTCGGTTAAATCTGGCTACACTGAAAGGCTGATATTATGAGATCAATATCCATATATACAATTACAAGAAACCAAAATATAACTTCTCTTTCAAAACTCGAACGTCAGTTATCCGGCCGGGAATATTTTCTGAAAATGCGGGCGTGGGAACTGGAAAGCATGAGATTACTGGTAAATCAGTTAGAAGCACATATGCAGAAAGTCTATTCCCTGCGCTTTTTCTATTCCTACCAGATTCCCAGACTTGGAAAAGAATTTGATCTTCTTCAGATCAAGGAGGATCAGATTATAAATATCGAACTAAAAAGTGGTGTAGTTTCTGACGAAGCAATCCGCAGACAGCTTATCCAAAACCGTTATTATCTTTCTGTACTTGGACGCCCCATCCAGTCCTATACCTACATCAGCAGCCGAAACCGACTTGTAAGGCTTACAAATCATGATCATATTGTAGACGCAGACTGGGATGAACTATGCCGGCCATTACAGAAAGATAGCAATGATTATCAGGGAAATATTGATGATCTGTTCCAGGCAGAGCTATATCTGATCTCCCCACTTACCGAACCGGCGCGCTTCCTGAAAAAAGAATATTTTCTTACTTCCCAGCAGAGAGATATCCAGCGCCAGATTCTGAGAAAGCTTTGCACCGGTCAATCTGGTTTTTTTTGCTTTACAGGTCTTCCAGGAACCGGAAAAACACTGCTTCTCTATGATATAGCCATGAAACTGTCCAGACGTCAGCAGGTATGTATTATTCACTGCGGTAGTGCAGGAACTGAATGGAAAATATTACATGAACGGTTACAACGTATGGCATTTCTTTCAGACAACCAGCTGATTGAAAACACACGATTGGAACATTACAGTGCAGTTCTGGTTGACGAAGCTCATTTACTTTCTTCTGAAAAACTGCAGATTTTATTAAAACAGTCCAATGGACATTTTCCCGTAATCTTTTCCAGTGATTCCGAAGATGCAATATGCCCTGATGAATTAGCTTCAAATACAATGAAACTTATAGAAAACCTGCCCGACATTCAAATGTTTCACTTAACCAACCGCATCCGAACCAACGCAGAACTATCCTCATTTATTCAGAATCTGATACATCTCACAGACAGAAAAACTTCAAAACCTTATCCTCATGTTTCCGTCGTATATGCAAATAATGAGAAAGAGGCCAGAACTTTATTAGATGATTACATCAGTCATAACTATCAATATAAATCACAGATCTGTAATATTACCAGTGATATTAAGCGTCTCGTTGTTCTGTTAGATGACCGCTATTACTATGATAAAAACAGATATCTTCGTTCCAAATACTGCAATAAAAAGAACTGGTCCGATGTCCGTAATCTGTTTCACCAGATGAATCAGGCAAAAGAAAATCTTTGCATAGTTGTCAAAGAAAATATATCTGTGTACGAGGCAATACTTTCACTTTTGCAGCCGGATATTTCCAGACAGTAGATTCGGCCAGCCAGAGAAATTCACAGCAGATACAAATGACACCTCCTGCATAATACATTGTTTTCAAAACGAAACCGGCGAGGGAACGCAAGTGTAGATCCGGAAAATGAACACCTGATTCAGAAGGCAATTTCTCAGTTAACCCGCGGCAAAACAATAATCACCATAGCTCACAGACTTGCTACTATCAAGCAGGCAGAAGGCTGGCAGATACAATAAATCAGCAGATTTTTTAATTTGGTTTACTGAAAATGATATTCACTTATGCAAAATCCGTTGACGATACTAAAATGCTAACTTCTCATTATTTTCCTACTCAAACACTTAAAACTCTGATAAATACTGAGTTGTTCGTAATTTTGTTGGTGGATAAATGAGTAGGTATGTTTACTTAGCAAAAAACTTTAAAACCTTTTGTTTTAGCTAATAACAGGGTGTGAGTAGGAAAAAAATGGGAAGTTAGCATAAAAGCTAATGATATATTATACATATAGTTAGTTATGTCTAACCCTGTGTATAAACCATAGTATTAACGGGAATGCTTATTACAAAAAAGGAGGAATTTTAAAATGTCAATGATCAATAAAGAAGTAAACGATTTTTCTGTCCAGGCTTATCAGAATGGGGAATTTAAAACAGTAACCAAGACAGATATCATGGGAAAATGGAGTGTATTTTTCTTCTATCCGGCAGACTTTACTTTTGTATGCCCTACCGAACTTGAAGATCTTCAGAACAAATATTCCGATTTTCAGGCTGCAGGCTGTGAAATCTATTCTGTATCTACAGATTCTCATTTCGTACACAAAGCATGGCATGATTCCTCTGACAGAATCGGTAAGATCACTTATCCTATGCTTGCTGATCCTACCCATACACTCTGTAAAGACTTTGAAGTACTGATCGAATCCGATGGAATGGCTGAAAGAGGAAGCTTTATCGTTAATCCGGAAGGTAAAATCGTAGTTTATGAAGTAAATGCCGGCAACGTCGGACGTAATGCGGATGAACTTTTCCGTCGTCTGCAGGCGAGCCAGTTCGTAGCAGAGCACGGAGATCAGGTGTGCCCTGCCAAATGGCAGCCGGGAGAAGAAACTTTGAAACCAAGTCTTGATCTGGTAGGTATGCTTTGATGAAAAAAGAAAATTTCTACGATGTGGTAGTGATCGGAGGCGGCCCTGCCGGATTGACAGCAGCATTATATCTGGCACGTGCCTGCTACCGTGTTCTTGTGATCGAGAAAGAGAAATTCGGCGGACAGATCACAATTACCGATGAAGTCGTAAATTATCCGGGTGTTGAGAAGACCAGTGGAAAAGAATTGACAGAAACCATGCGCAGACAGGCAGAAAATTTCGGAGCTGAATTTCTGCTTGGCGAAGTTTCTGAGCTGAAAAAAGCAGAGATCACACCTGGAGCAGATATATGGGAAACAATTACAGATAAAGGCAGATACCAGAGTTTTGGTGTTCTCCTTGCAACAGGAGCACATCCCAGAATGATCGGTTTTCCTGGTGAGGCAGAATTTCGCGGCCACGGAGTCGCTTACTGCGCAACCTGTGACGGAGAATTTTTCCGCGGCAAGGAAATCTTTGTAGTTGGAGGCGGCTTCGCAGCAGCAGAGGAGAGTGTATTCCTTACAAAATATGCCAGCCATGTGACAATTCTGATCCGTGGTAATGACTTCTCCTGCGCAGAGGCTGTTGCAGAGGCAGCAAAAAATCATCCGAAAATTACAGTTCTGACAAATACGGAGGTCGTCTACGTAGAAGGAGACCATATGCTGCGCAGAATCTGTTACAGAAATAAAAATACCGGAGAGGAAACCATCTTTGATTCCACAAATGACACTTTCGGAGTCTTTGTATTCGCAGGTTATGCACCGAACACCGGACTGGTAAAAGAGCTTGTAGATCTGGATTCTCATGGATATGTAGAAACCAATAGAAATCAACAGACCAGCTGTCAGGGTATCTATGCAGCTGGAGATGTCTGCCGGAAAAATCTTCGGCAGGTAGTAACAGCAGTAGGAGATGGCGCCACTGCCGCTACAGAACTGGAAAAATATGCCGCATCCATGCAGGAAAAAAACGATATCCATCCGGAAAAACCGGTTAAAAAAGAAGCTGAAGCTGAAACCAAAGTCTCATCTGGTATTTTCTCACAGGAGATCATAAACCAGTTAAATGTTGTATTTTCCAGAATGGAAGGAAAACTGCAGCTGGAGCTGCATCTGGATTTCCGTCCCGTAAGTCAGGAGTTAAAAACTTATATGACGGAACTGGAAAAATATACCGACAAACTGACCGTATATGAGAATATCTCCACAACAGATTCTGCATCTTCACTTCCTTATGTAAAAGTGCTGACTGAATCCGGAGAAAAGACCGGATTAGCTTTCCACGGTGTACCGGGAGGACATGAATTTACCTCTTTTGTCCTCGGATTATATAATGCAGCAGGCCCTGGACAGCCGCTTGATCCTGAAATCAGAGAAAAAATCCTGGCGATCAGCCATAAAATTCAGATGCAGATCCTGGTATCACTTTCCTGCACCATGTGTCCGGATCTTGTAGTAGCAGCCCAGAGGATTGCTTCCCTGAATCCGCTTGTAATAGCAGAAGTATACGATATCGCCCATTTTCCGGAGCTAAAAGAAAAATATAACGTCATGAGCGTTCCCTGCCTGGTAATTAATCAGAATAAAGTATCTTTTGGAAAGAAGAACATCCAGCAGTTGCTGGAATTAATCTAAATCTATACACTGGCAGATGCGATTGCAATCGGGAAAGGTGTCGGTTCAGATGCTCTCGCTGCTCAGAAATGTGATTCTAAGAAGTGTGGCTATCATTATTTAAGTAGAAGCATCCGCTTTGCTTCCTGTTTTTATCAAAAATGCAGGTATCAACAAATTGTTACAAGTGCATTGTCATTTTACTGATGGATGACAATGCACTTTTTTGTTATTCTTAAATAGCGTACATAAAGGATACCATAGACTCCGAATATCAAATATCCAGACAGATCAGTTCCAACTCAGAGAACAGGTCTGTCTTTTTGGAGTTATTATATAGGTAAGAATTCTGCCATTGGCAGGTTTTTATAAACATGAGAGGAGAGATTTATTATTATGAACAAACTAAAAAGGTACCTTTTATTCTTAGTGGGGCTGTTTATCAACTCCCTGGGAGTCAGTCTTGTGACCAAGGCAAGTCTTGTTACATCCCCGATTTCATCTATTCCCTATGTATTAAGTGTGAATCCATAACTTGAATTTTGGGCGCACTTTCCCCTTGGTGGAAAAAGTCTTTTTTTAAAGCTTATTGGGCTTGTGCAGCACACTGCTGCTGTATAAGTTTTAA
>NZ_JBQHWS010000112.1:0-11410 GCF_052063845.1 Blautia sp. HCP3S3_D9 | reverse complement strand
GTGAAGCTCTTTTTTCATTCACTTAATAGGTGAAAAGCAATATTCAGTTAAAATACTGTAACTATGTGGCTTTCGGCCACTTTCACGGCATTGCCGTGAATAATCTAGGTTTATGATGTCATAAAACTGTTTCCCTCAAATGGATTTTCGCTTCCTTCTGCGTCATCCATGAGTATATTCATTGCAATAATATATTTTGTAGCATGTGGCTGCTGGTCTATCATCTCCTCCAGAGATTCTTCCAAATCGTATTTATGATAGCGAACCCAGCAAGCCAAGTTACAGGATTGCTGAACAATATCACGAATCATGCTCCGCATGGTTTCTTCATATAAATAAATTGCGTCTGCATCAATCTTTTCGATATTCTCCGGTAGTTGCCTGTCTGCTTCTTTTTTCCTCTGATTCAACAATTCATATTGATTCTGATATCGAGCTTTATATTTCTCTGGCAACTGAATAAACGCCCACAAAGCCTTTACAACATCTGCATCCAAATCTCTTTTTAATGCTGGCAACTGAATATATTCTTTCTCCATAACCGTTTCCTCACTTAATAATCAATTCTCCAATTTTGTGTTGTGCTGATTCCAGAATAACCTCCATAAACACTCCACTCCACAAAAAGATTAGCAAGATGCCGCTGGCAACTGCAAGTAATGCAAACCGCTCCCATTGTCTGTACCAGAGCAGTGTTCCAATCAGCATAAACCCCAGAAGCACATTGATGATTCCTTTTCCAATGCAGTAGATATCAACTGCTATCTTTACCAGTAAATGGGCAATTGCCAATAATAACCATACCGGTAACAATAAAATTTTTCCTGCTGTTCTTAAAATAACCATAAGTACCTCCTTCAGTTTGCGTACTGTGGCATATCGTGATTTACCTCTGCTTTATAATAGCTACCTATCGTCGATGGTGCGTTAAATAAAGTTGCCAACAAATACTGCTTTATGTTTCTGACCTTTGTAGTATTCTTGCTCATACACTCCAGCACATACTCAATATGCGAATAATTCAGTTTCAATAACTTTCCCTTCACAAATCCTGACGGATAATATTCACCAGCAATCCGTATCATATCCTTTTCAGTTTGAACAGTTTCCAGAATCAATTGATATATTTCTTCTACCAGATCCTGCTCTCTACTGTATGTCTGCAGTAAAACATCAAAATCAATATTTTCTTTTACCAGATCAGCATAAGCATTGATTTCCTGCACTTTCTGATCGCATCGAATCCTATCGTCATCTGATTTGATATGATTCGATTTCATATTACTCTGATTATTATCACTCATATAAGTCTTATTATATAGAGGTACCGCTTTGGGAACCTCTTGAAGTCCCTTATTTGGTACTTCAGAGGTATCTATTTCGACACCTCTGAGGTGCTTATTCATCACCTCAGAAGTTCCCATTTCGATACTTCTATGTACCACATTTTTTTTCTGTGAAGTTCCCATTCCATTACTTCTTTGACTACTCTGATGTACTATAAAGCTCTTAACGTATATAATATTCGGCAGTCCAAAGCCTCTCTTTTTCTTTTCAATCAGTCCGATTTTCTCTAATTCTGTAAGATAATCCATTGCTTTTTTCTTAGAGAATCCCAAATCACTCTGTATCTCCGTGATCTGATAGATAATGTACACCTTATTTTCTTCGTCAAGCCATTTATTTTTCATTGACAGTCCCATTCTGTCCAGAAGTACCGAATAAAGAACTTTAGCAGATAATGACAGTGTGGAAAATGCTTCATCTAATAATAGTATTCTTGGAATACGGATAAAACTGAACTGATCAGCCTGGGTGCCATAATAGTATTCAAAATTCATACTGTTATTTCACCTCGCTTCCATTGATCCAGAAGTTCCAGAATCACACTTTCCATATCCTCTGCCGTATATTTTTCAGGGAAGAAATTTCTCAGTTTTTTCTCTGATAATGTAATTTTCTGTTCCTGCTTCCTGCCAGGCTGACTGTTTACCAGTATGGAGATCATTTTCGCCTGCGTCATCGGTCCTGCTTCAAGTGCTGTGCGGAGTGCCGCTACCTGAACTGCTTTAACCGTACCATTTTCCTTAATGTATTCAAATAACCATGTTTGAATCTCTTTGTCAATATAGGAAATGTCAACCGCAACAGTAAACTGCAGACGTTTCTTATCTACATAATCAAGAAGATCTGGAATAAGTTCTGTCAGTCGGATGTACCTTCTAACTTGGTTTTTACTTTCGCCAACTTGTTTTCCTATTGCTTCGGCTGTTTCTGACTTCCACCCAATTTGGGTGGAAGTGGAACTTGCAATATCATTTCTGGCACCTTGCCTCTTCATCGCATCCATTTTCATTTTATATGCAAATGCCTTTTCACTTGGAAGTAATTCTTCTCGTTGGATATTGGCGTCTACCATTATGACAATGGCTTCATCATCTTCCATATCCCGCACAATGGCTGGTATTGTTTCCAGTCCTGCTTTTATCGCTGCGTGCATTCTTCGATGCCCGGATATCATCTCATAGCTGTTATTCTTGTCTGGTCGTACTAAAACTGGTGTCAGCACACCATTCTGTTTAATACTCTCTACTAGGTCATCCATCTTATCATCATCCAAAACCTTAAATGGATGATTTGCAAAGCTGTGTATTCTGCTAATCTCAATATCTGTTGCACTTTCCTCACCAGATACTCCCAGAAGTTCATCTATACTCGGCATCTTTATTTTGTCTGCGCTTTTGCTCTTCATTTCCCAGTACCTCCTCTGCAATCTTCTCATATGCTTTCGCAACTTTTCCATTTTGACAATGTGAAAAGATACTAACACCCTCTGCACTTGTTTCAGCTGCTTTCACTGACATAGGAATCACCGTATCAAAGATCTCTATTTTCTCCCCATAGGCTTCACGCACTTTACCAGCCACATCCTTTGCGTAGTTTGTGCGGAAATCTACCATTGTGAGAAGTATTCCTTCAAATACGAGCTGCCTGTTCAGCCGTTTCTTCACCATTGCAATCGTATGTATCAGCTGCTGAAGACCTTTCACCGGAAGGTAAGCCGCCTGTACTGGAATCAACACTGAATCCGCAGCTACCAGCGCATTGATTGTCATTAGTCCCAGGCTTGGCATACAGTCAATCAAGATATAGTCATACTCCGTTCTCACTGCCTCAATATATTCCTTCATAATCAGCTCTCTGCTTATCACATTTCCCATTGTTACTTCCAATGCTGATAATTCGATATTTGCAGGAAGCAGATCTACATTTTCTTTATGATGCAGGATACCATCTGTTATCTCAAATTCTTTTTCATTGATGATCGCCATCATAATTGTGGCAAGTGTAATTCCTATTTCATCCGGTTCTACATAGCCAAGACTTGCTGTAAGGCTCCCCTGTGGATCTGAATCAATCAGCAGAACTTTCTTTCCCTGTCTAGCAAGTCCAATTCCAAGATTTACGGTTGTGGTGGTTTTTCCGACTCCACCTTTCTGGTTTGATATTGCAATTACTCTACACATAATTTTCCTCCTATTTTGCTGCCGTTTTCTGCGGTTTCCATTGATTTAACATGCTCAGTATCTCTTCTTTCATTTCTGCCGGGGTATATGATTTTGGGAAATACCGATACAGTTGCTCGTTGTTAAACATCACTCTGGTAATTGCCCCTTTTTTGATCTCACCCATGATCTCTCTCATTTTTGTTCCAGTCAGCTTTTTCTCCCGGCTTAATTTCTTCATTCTCTGTGCCTGGGAAATGGATGGAACTGCCTGTGTATACTCCATAGCATCTATAAATTCCTTTTGTTCTTCGATAGTTAAATACGAAAGTTCAACAGCCGGGTTAAATGAAAGTTCACCGTTATCCAGCTTTTCCAGTAACTCAGGAATCAGATCCGTCAGTTTCAGATACCGCTGTACCTGTTTTGCACTGTCGCCAAATTCTTCACCAATAATTTCTACTGTCTTTTTTCCTTTCAACGGGTAGTCAGACTGGCTACTTTTTCTTCTTCCTCCGGTTCGCTTCATAGCTTCATTCTTCATCTTATAAGCAAAAGCCTTTTCACTGAATGTTATCTGCTCCCTCTGTAAATTAGAATCCACCATATTAATTACTGCTTCATCATCTGACATGACTCTGATAATGACCGGTACCTTCCTGTAACCAAACTTTTCAGCAGCTGCCTTTCTTCTGTGTCCGGAGATAATCTCATAAACACCATCCGGAATCGGTCGTACAATCAGCGGATTTATGATTCCATATTTCTCAACACTCGCACTGAGCCGAATCATTTCCGGATCCATCCGAACCTTAAATGGATGGTTCTTAAAGGTCCGCAGACGTTCCAGCTGAATCTCTATGATTTTTTCGCCATCTTCTGGAACTGATGCATTTCGTGTATCCACTGTATCCATATCTTTCCTCCATTTCTTATCTGCAACAGAAAAAGCCTGTCCAGATAGATTTCTTTTTGAAATCTGATCCAAACAGGCTTACTGTTGACCTTAGTTCTCACTAAGCAAAGATTCTATTGTATTCACACTTAATCATTTACTGCCGGATATTACCCTTCCTCATTTTTCTTATCTGAACCTGAATTTACATCCATTTTTTCAAATGAGCAACTGGCTTTTTTCTTTTGTTAGAATTTCGATACTTTTCCAGCTATTATACCAGCCGTACGTTTTATTAGACAGCAACTAATAGGATTCTTCCCGTATTAGATGATCTGCCATTCCATTTTCCTCTTGGAAAAACCAAAAAGCGGAAATCATATTAGAAATTTTTCTAATACATTCCGCTTTTGATAGGACGTCCCGTGCGGGAATCGAACCCACATCTAGTGCTTAGGAGGCACTTGTTCTATCCATTAAACTAACAGGACAGATGCCGAGTTTTTGGCTTAAAATCAAGGTTTTCAGCCATTTCAACGGCATTGGATTTTATGATTTAAAACTGACTTACGTCAGCTGAATCAATCTTATATGATGAAATTTTTTGGTATGAAGCTATCGCCTTTTCCAAAAACGCATGTCCCCTTAATTGTGACATCACAGAACAGAATCGAACTCAAATTCATTTTTCTGTTATACGCCGAGGCGATAACTCTGGTCACCGCTTAGGAGGCGAGTGCTCTATCCAGCTGAGCTACGAGGACATTTAAACCACGTTTATAATACTACTATATTTCAAAGAGAATTACAAGCGCAATCTGTTTTTTCTTCTTTTAATTCTCTTCTGCTTTCGGATTCCAGGTATTGTCTTCCAGTTTCTGGATCATCTCATCCAGCTCAACGGTATATGCTACTTTTACATCACTGTCCTGTTTAACGATAAACTCAGACAGACCGTATGTTTGTCCATTATCTGCCCAGTCATAGGTATATCCAAGTCTTGTCCATGGATATTCTCCGTCATAATAACTGGAAATGATGTTCGCGTCAAACCATGCCTTATAATCTTCATCCACATCATCAGCAAAAGAATCTGTCATTTCTACAGTTCCGATATCTGAAACGTATGCCGGACGGAAAACATCTTCCGGTTTGGCCCACATAGCTGTAACATAATTTGATTCATTATCAGGAGTCAGACCAAGCAATTCTTTCATTCTCGTCTGCCAGTCTGTTACGCTTTCTTTATTTTCCTGATACCAGTCTTCCAGTTCACCGCCTGTAAATGTCCATACATTCCCCCATTCCAGCTTCACATCAGCACCATCCGGGTAACTGTCCGGATATTTATGAAAAGTATACAGAAGAACTCTTCCCTCGTCATCATAAACCGCATAAGGCTCTCCCTCGTCCAGGCTTACTACCGGAAGAATCTCACCATCCTCGGCAATCATTGCATCTTCTACTGCCTGATCAAAAAGAATCTGCAGATCATCTCCATTCTCAGAAGAAGCTGTTTCCTCTGCATCTGTTGTTTCCTCTGCCTGTACACAGACAGATGCTCCACATGATACGACCATTGCAGAAACCAGCAATCCACTCATCATCCACTGTTTCCATAATTTATTTTTCATATAACCAGTACCTCCTTTTTGCCATTTTCCAGCTTAACTGATTTAATTGTATCATAAGAAATAACCTCTTTTTTATTCATGGAATGAATTGCAGATATCCGGCGTGAAATGTGTTTTACAGAATATGTTTCACGTGAAACATATTCTGTAAAACTACAAAAAATGGCATGGGCAAAATATTCGCCCATGCCATCATTCTCATCATATATCCTAATAGTGTAACTGTCCCTGGAGCCATATGATTCCTTTGAATCTACGTCCGATCTTCGGCTCCCCTAACATATCATTTTTATTGATACAGACATCAAACTGTATGTCATTGCAGTCTAATGTAAGCTGGCAGATTTCTTCTCCTGTAATAATGTTCTTGAATGTCATAAAATCCAGAATCTCACCCATGACACTATATTGATCACATTCAATTCCATATGGCATGAAATAGGAATCCACTATAGATAAAATATCGTCTGTAACAATTCGTTGAGAAATCATGGAATATGTATCCATATCGTCCATTGTAAGACTTTCCATTGCCTCCTCATCCCCGTTTCTGGCGGCTGCAATGAGATGATTTCTGTTCTTGGTCAGTTCACGTGCTGCTTTTACTGCTTCTTTATCCTTCTCTACAGGAAAAAGAATTTTTCCTTCCTTGGCCAACCCGGAAAGGGTTAAGGGCTGGCCGCCTGGAAGCATACCGCTTTTTCTGCTTTCCTGCAGATATTCAGCAGCATTCTGAAGATAAAAAATTAATGTAACGCCTATTCTCAGATCGTCACAGGCACCTGCAAAAGATTCCTTCTCTGCATGTCTCTCAATCACGACGCTCTCCTGAGTCGTAATACCTGTTCCGCGAAAAAAGGGAAAATAATAGTCTGGATAAAATACGTTGTTTTCATCATACTGTCCACAGACAGTGATTCCACAATCGCATCCATAATTCTTGGAAAATTCAGCAAATACACCATCCGGGTGATCCTCTATCACGATCTTCTTGTCATAGGTTTCCACCACATCCGTGATGATCTGCCTGATACTGCTTCTTTTGGTGATCTTAGAAAAACCAACTGCCCTCAGATAACTGTGCATAAGAACACCTCCCTGAAAAAGCCCGTTCTCCATTAAGCGTGCTTTTTCTCAATCTTTGTCATGCCGCCCATGTATGGCTGCAGAGCTTTCGGAATGCTTACGGATCCGTCTGCGTTCAGGTTGTTTTCCAGGAATGCAATCAGCATTCTAGGCGGTGCTACAACAGTATTGTTTAATGTATGTGCAAGGTATTTGCCATCTTTGCCGTTTACACGGATTTTCAGACGACGAGCCTGTGCATCACCAAGGTTGGAGCAGCTTCCTACTTCGAAATATTTCTTCTGACGTGGAGACCATGCTTCTACGTCGAGAGATTTTACTTTCAGATCTGCCAGGTCACCGGAGCAGCACTCAAGCGTACGAACCGGAATATCAAGAGAACGGAACAGATCTACTGTGTTCTGCCATAATTTATCGAACCACATTGGGCTCTCTTCCGGTTTGCAGACAACGATCATTTCCTGTTTTTCAAACTGATGGATACGATAAACACCTCTCTCCTCAAGTCCGTGAGCTCCTTTTTCCTTACGGAAACATGGAGAATAACTTGTGAGAGTCTTTGGAAGTTCCTCTTCCGGAATGATCTGGTCAATAAATTTACCGATCATGGAGTGTTCACTTGTACCGATCAGGTATAAGTCTTCGCCTTCAATCTTGTACATCATAGCGTCCATTTCCGCGAAGCTCATAACACCTGTTACAACGTTACTTCTGATCATGAAAGGAGGTACACAGTAAGTAAATCCTCTGTTGATCATGAAATCACGTGCATAAGAGATTACTGCAGAGTGAAGTCTTGCGATATCGCCCATTAAGTAGTAGAAACCGTTTCCTGCAACACGTCTTGCGCTGTCGAGGTCGATTCCGTCAAAGCTTTCCATGATATCTGTATGATATGGAACTTCGAAGTCCGGAACAACCGGCTCACCGAATTTCTCGATCTCTACGTTTTCGCTGTCATCTTTACCGATCGGTACAGATGGATCAATGATGTTCGGGATAACCATCATGTTCTTGAGAAGTTCTTCTTCTACTTCTTTTTCTCTTGCGGAAAGTTCCTCAATGCGAGTTCCGGAAGCAGCTACCTGTTTCTTAACTTCTTCTGCTTCTTCTCTCTTGCCCTGTCCCATAAGAGCACCAATCTGTTTGGAAATTTTGTTTCTCTCTGCACGAAGAGCTTCTACTTCCTGTTTGATCTCTCTGTTCTCTTTGTCCAGTTCCAGAACTTTGTCTACTAATTCCAGTTTGTTGTCCTGAAATTTGTTACGGATGTTCTGTTTTACAACTTCCGGGTTTTCTCTCACAAATTTAATGTCTAACATCTTGTTCCTCCTGAAATGTTGTTACCATTATGTAAAATATTTCATAACTGTTCCGTCTCTTCACTGTGGACTGCCAACAGTTATAATATTCTTCTACTGTTCAAAATATCGTGCCTTACGTCAAAAGTCAACAGGTAAAACACATATTTTGTCCGGCAGATTTTTTGTGTTACTGTTCACTCCGTGTCCGGCAACACCTTATCATATCAAACACATTCCTGTGCAAAATAGATTCTTTCTTTAAAAGTATGCTCAATTTTTCCAATTTTAAACAGTTTTACTTTTTAACTGCTTACGCTCTATTGTCCCACAGAAAGCAATAGAACAAACTGTCTACTCTTCCTCAAGATTATCGAGTCCGAAATTAACAGCTTTTCGAAGCGCTTCGACTTCCTCTTGGCTGAGCATAACGTAGGATTCACCCTTTACGATTTCTTTCATGTACAGAAAGCAGTTGTCACGGCTGTGTACGGCGTTTAAGATAAGACCTGTATTGTCTTTGTCCAGCAGAGCCAGTGCAAAGCTTAATTTACCGCCTACATCGTCAAATGCGTCATACTTCTCTATACCATACTTGTTGAACATCTTATCAACATTCTTTTTAATAAAAAGGATATCGTGATCATGTTCTTCTTTTGCCTCGTAGAGTTTGTCTATCTGAGCAAATTTTCTTACGAAGACTTTTTCCAGAGACTGTGCATCCGAGCCTTTCATAAACGTCTTGTATTTACGTTCCAGACGGCTCAGGCGCATGTTCATACTGATATTCCTTACCAGCAGGAAGATAGTAAGAATCAGCAGTATAATAATGATGATCCCGGAATCAATCCCAAGACTTTCAAAAATGCCACTCATATTACTGTCACTCCTAACCAATGGATTCAAAAAGATCTATGATTCTTTCTAATTCATCCTTGGAATAATACTCAATTTCAATTTTGCCTTTGTCATTCTTCTTTCGATGAATCTGGACTCTGGTTCCCATGATGCTCTTCATCTTTTCTTCCAGACTCTCGTAGATTGCATCTTCTGCAGTGGTAAATTTACTCTTCTTTTCTGTTTTTGGCGGCTCAAGCATACGTTTTACCAGTGCTTCTGTCTCACGGACGCTTAATTTCTCGTCAAAAACTTTCATTGCAACAGTTTCCTGTTTTTCTTTATCTGATATTGCAAGAATTGCCCTTGCATGTCCTGCTGTGATCATTTCGTCGATCAGCATCTGCTGTACTTTCTCGCTGAGTTTCAGTAATCTCATAGAGTTTGTTACTGCAGTTCTGCTCTTGCCAACACGTTCTGCAACTTCATCCTGTTTCAGATGAAACTCATCGATCAGGCGTTTATACGCCATCGCTTCCTCGACAGGATTCAGATCTTCCCGCTGAATATTCTCGATCAGGGAAATCTCAACTAATTCCTGATCTGTAAATTCCTTTACGATTACAGGAACTTCTTTCAGTCCTGCAAGTTTAGCTGCTCTCCAGCGTCTTTCACCTGCAATTATTTCATAATAGTCCTTTTTATCGGATACAAGCAGCGGTTGGAGTATTCCATACTGTTTAATGGACTCAGATAATTCTAACAGTGCATCTTCATCAAACTGTTTACGTGGCTGATTGATATTCGGCTCTACGCTTGAAATCTTTACAAACATCGCACCGCTTTTTGATCCTGCAGTTTTTCTTTTTGCAGCAACAGTATTACCTGCTTCTTTTTCCGTCTCGCCAGTTTTCTTCTCTGCTTTAACTGTTTTGGTTGTTGTCTTTCTGGTAGATTCTTTGACCGCAGACGTTCTGTCCGGAAAGAATGCATCTAAGCCTCTGCCAAGACCGTTTTTCCTGCCTGCCATCAATTATCCTCCCTGTTGATTACTTCTTCTGCCAGAAGTCTGTAACTTTCGGCTCCTGATGATCTCGGGTCATAAATGTTTATCGGCTGTCCATAACTTGGAGCTTCTGCCAGTCTTACATTTCGTGGAATAATTGTTTTGTAAATATTCTGATTCAGATTCTCTTTTACATTCTCCACTACCTGCAAGGACAGATTTGTTCTTGCATCATACATTGTGAACACCACGCCCTCCATCTTCAGACGTTTGTTCAGTCTTTCTTTTACCAGATCAATGGTGTGGATCAGCTGTGAAAGTCCTTCCAGAGCATAATATTCACACTGAATCGGTACTAATACAGATGTCGCTGCTGTCAGTGCATTGATCGTCAGCATATTCAGTGACGGCGGACAGTCAAGTATTATATAATCATACTTACGTCGAAGTTTATCTGTGATCCCTTTTAAGATAAATTCTTTATCTTCAATCCCTATCAGCTCAATTTCTGCGCCGGAAAGATTGATATTAGATGGGATCAGATCAAGGTTCTCAACAACATCTTTCACAATTGTATCTTTTGCTTCTGCTTCTCCGAGTAAAAGTTCATACAGAGTATTCTCTACTCCGTTCTTATCAACGCCAAGTCCGCTGGTTGTATTTCCCTGCGGATCTATATCAATCGCAAGAACTTTTTTCCCCTTTTCTGCGAGGCATGCTGAAAGATTAATTGCAGTTGTTGATTTCCCAACTCCGCCTTTCTGATTAGCGACTGCTATAATTCTCCCCAACTTCATTCCTCCTTTATGAGGTTTTAATTGTAGTTTTTTTATTTTTTGACCGTACTTTTTTATTGAATAGGTCATATGCAGATTTATTATAACACTTTTATTTTAATCATGCCACATAATGTTTCACGTGAAACATAAAAAAACACATTATTTTTTGAGTAAATATTGTATAATTTTTAGCCTTTAATATTTTATTTACCCTTACAGTCCATACGGTTCTATTTCGTATTACTAATGAACAGTAGTTACTGTTCACACACCACTATCCCGCGAGGTGTTTTGGCATGAATATGCCAAAATCCCGAGACATACAAGCCAAAATTCCATTGCCGCAGGCAATTTGGAATGAATTTT
>NZ_JBQHWS010000111.1:0-11456 GCF_052063845.1 Blautia sp. HCP3S3_D9 | reverse complement strand
GTACAGAACTCTCTGATCAAAGTGTCATTGTATATCATACACAAAAAGCTCCTTTACTTCAAGAGTTTTCAGCATATTTAATAATTATTTTATATAGCCCAATTATGATCTCTTAGAATTAATCTTGCCTTCTTCAAAACCCTCCAGACGCATTTTCTTATATTCTGCAAAGTTTCCTGCGTCAATAGCATCACGGATTTCTTCCATCATATGATTATAGAAATACAGATTATGGAGCACGCAGAGACGCATTCCCAGCATCTCTTTTGCTTTCAAAAGGTGACGGATATAGGCCCTGCTGTAATGCTGGCATACAGGACACTGACATCCCTCTTCGATCGGGCGTGTGTCCAATTCATATTTTGCATTGAATAAGTTCATTTTTCCATGATTTGTATATACATGTCCATGACGGCCGTTACGGCTTGGATATACACAGTCAAAGAAATCTATTCCACGCTCAACACCCTCCAGAATATTGGCAGGTGTTCCTACACCCATCAGGTAAGTAGGCTTATTCTGTGGAAGATACGGTACGACTTCGTCCAGGATCCGGTACATCTCTTCATGAGTTTCTCCAACTGCCAGACCGCCGACTGCATAACCATCTAGATCCATCTCTGAGATTGCTTTTGCATGCTCAATACGGATATCTTCATAAACAGCACCCTGATTGATACCAAAAAGAAGCTGTTCTTTATTAATCGTATCCGGCAGGCTGTTTAGTCTTGCCATCTCTGCTTTACAGCGGGCAAGCCAGCGTGTGGTTCTGTCTACGGATTTCTGTACATAGTCTCTGTCTGCCACACTGCTCGGACACTCATCAAATGCCATGGCAATGGTAGAACCAAGATTTGACTGGATCTGCATACTCTCTTCCGGTCCCATGAAAATCTTGTGACCATCAATATGGGAATTAAAATAAACTCCCTCTTCTTTGATCTTTCTTAACTTGGCAAGGGAAAATACCTGGAATCCGCCTGAATCTGTAAGGATTGGCTTGTCCCATACCATAAATTTGTGAAGACCGCCTAACTGCTTCACGATTTTGTCACCCGGACGTACATGGAGATGGTAAGTATTGGATAACTGTACCTGTGTTCCGATCTGCTGTAAGTCCATGGTAGATACTGCACCCTTGATGGCGCCGATCGTTCCTACGTTCATAAAAACAGGAGTCTGGATCGTGCCATGTACGGTATGAAATTCTGCACGCTTTGCACGTCCCTCTGTTTTCAGAAGTTTGTATTCTGCCATTTATCTTTCCTCTTTTCATTTATAATTCGTTTTCGGAGTAAATTTTATTATATCCTGAAATAGCCGAAATTTCAACAAGAAAGAAGCGAATCATTGGTAAACTTTCATATTGTCTTTTCTTGACCTTTAGCGTATAATGTTACGGAATATCCCATATCTGTCAACAGATATTTAATAGGAAAGAACAGGAAAGATTTGATGTCTTATATATACAATACGAGGAGGCTTGAAATTACTTTATGAATTACAAAACACTGGGAATCGATATCGGTTCCACTACTGTAAAGATTGCGATCTTAGATGAGAATGAAAATCTCATTTTCGCAGATTACAAGCGTCATTTTGCGAACATTCAGGAAACCCTTGCAGACCTTCTTCAGGAAGCTTTTGACCAGTATGGTGAAATGACTCTCCATCCTGTGATCACAGGTTCCGGCGGTCTGACTCTTGCCAACCATCTGGGCGTTCCTTTTACCCAGGAAGTTATCGCAGTTTCCACATCCCTGCAGAAACTTGCCCCAAAGACAGACGTTGCCATCGAACTTGGCGGTGAGGATGCCAAGATCATTTATTTCGAAAACGGAAACGTAGAACAGCGTATGAATGGTATCTGTGCAGGCGGTACCGGTTCTTTCATCGACCAGATGGCTTCTCTTCTTCAGACAGATGCTACAGGTCTGAATGAATACGCCAAAGATTACAAAGCACTTTACCCAATTGCAGCCCGCTGCGGTGTTTTTGCAAAAACAGATATCCAGCCGCTGATCAATGACGGTGCAACTAAGCCGGACTTATCAGCTTCTATTTTCCAGGCAGTTGTAAATCAGACCATCTCCGGTCTTGCCTGTGGAAAACCGATCCGTGGACATGTTGCATTTCTGGGTGGTCCGCTTCACTTCCTGTCTGAGCTGAGAGAGTCATTCATCCGCACACTGAAGCTGGACGAAGAACATACCATTATCCCGGAGAACTCTCATCTGTTCGCAGCCATTGGTTCTGCATTAAATGCTAAAGAAGACAATTCCATCTCTCTCACAGAGATGAAAGACAGACTTCATAATTCTATTAAGCTGGATTTCGAAGTAGAACGTATGGAACCACTCTTCGCTTCTCAGGAAGAATACGATGCATTCGCCAAACGCCAGAGTTCCTACAAGGTAAAAACAGGAGATCTCGCTACATACAAAGGAAACTGCTATCTTGGTATTGATGCAGGTTCCACAACAACCAAAACTGCTCTGGTAGGTGAAGATGGAACACTTCTCTACTCTTTCTACAGCAGCAACAATGGAAATCCGTTAAAGACCACCATCCGTTCTATTAAAGAGATCTACGAACTGCTTCCAAAGGATGCAAAGATCGCTTATTCCTGTTCTACAGGTTACGGCGAGGCTCTGATCAAAGCTGCTCTGATCCTGGATGAGGGAGAGGTTGAGACCGTTTCCCATTACTACGCAGCAGCATTCTTTGACCCGGAAGTAGACTGTATCCTTGATATCGGCGGCCAGGATATGAAATGTATCAAGATCCGTAACAAAACCGTTGACAGTGTACAGCTGAACGAAGCATGTTCTTCAGGATGCGGTTCTTTTATCGAAACATTTGCCAAGTCTCTGAATTACACAGTACAGGATTTCGCCAAAGCTGCAATTTTTGCCCAGCATCCGATCGATCTGGGTACCAGATGTACTGTATTTATGAATTCTAAGGTGAAACAGGCACAGAAAGAAGGCGCTGAGGTTTCCGATATTTCCGCAGGTCTTGCTTACTCTGTTATCAAGAATGCACTGTACAAAGTTATCAAGGTTTCTGATGCTTCTGAACTTGGTAAGCACATCGTTGTACAGGGTGGTACTTTCTACAATGATGCAGTTCTGCGAAGCTTTGAAAAGATTGCCAACTGCGAAGCCATCCGTCCGGATATTGCCGGAATTATGGGAGCTTTCGGTGCTGCGCTGATCGCACGCGAACGTCATCAGGAGGGTGCAGAAACTACTATGCTCTCCATTGATAAGATCAATGAACTGAAATACACAACTTCTATGGCAAACTGCCGCGGATGTACCAACAACTGCCGTCTAACTATCAACAAATTCTCCGGCGGCCGCCAGTATGTAAGCGGTAACCGCTGTGAGCGTGGTATTGGCAAAGAAAAGAACAAAGACCATATTCCGAACCTTTATGAATACAAATATAAACGTATTTTCTCCTACACTCCTCTTACTGCTGACAAAGCGTCCAGAGGCAAAGTAGGTATCCCGCGTGTTCTGAATATGTTTGAGAATTATCCTTTCTGGTATACATTCTTTACAGAACTGAAGTATGAGGTTGTACTTTCCCCTACTTCCACCAGAAAGATTTACGAGCTGGGTATCGAGTCCATCCCAAGTGAGTCCGAATGTTATCCGGCGAAGCTTGCACATGGTCATGTAACCTGGTTGATCCGCAATGGCGTGAAATTTATTTTCTACCCTTGTATCCCATATGAGAGAAATGAATTCCCGGATGCAGTCAACCACTATAACTGCCCGATCGTTACCTCTTATGCAGAGAATATCAAGAATAACGTAGATGAATTAAATGATCCGTCCATTACTTTCCGCAATCCATTCCTTGCATTTACTTCCGAGGAAATCCTGACCAAACGTCTGGTAGAAGAATTCAAGGATATCCCGGCAGAGGAAGTCAAAGCTGCCGCACACAAAGGATGGGAAGAAATGGCAGCTGCACGCCGTGATGTGCAGAAAAAAGGCGAAGAAACCCTGAAATATCTGGAAGAGACAGGCCGCCACGGAATTGTCCTTGCAGGTCGTCCATACCATATCGATCCGGAAATCCATCATGGTATCCCGGATCTGATCAACAGCTATGGAATCGCTGTACTGACTGAAGATTCTATTTCCCATCTGGCACCTGTAGAACGTCCGATCCGTGTTAATGACCAGTGGATGTACCACTCCAGATTGTATGTAGCTGCAAACTACGTAAAAACCCGTGATGATCTGGATCTGATCCAGCTGAACTCTTTCGGATGTGGTCTGGATGCAGTTACCACCGATGAGGTTTATGAGATTCTTGACGGAAGTGATAAAATCTATACCTGCTTAAAGATTGACGAGGTAAACAATCTTGGTGCAGCAAGAATCCGTATCCGTTCCCTGATCGCAGCGATCCGTGCAAAGAAAGAACAGGGACAGAAGCGTAATATCAAACCTGCTTCCATTGATAAAGTATCCTTTACAAAGGAAATGAGAAAGGACTACACCATTCTCTGCCCACAGATGTCACCGTTCCATTTCAGCCTCCTGCAGGCAGCATTTAATTCCTGCGGATACAACCTGGAAGTACTTCCAAACGATAACAAACATGCAGTGGATGTTGGTCTGAAATATGTAAATAATGATGCATGCTATCCATCTCTGATCGTAGTCGGACAGATCATGGATGCTCTGCTTTCCGGCAAGTATGACCTGAATAAGACAGCCGTTGTCATGTCTCAGACAGGTGGCGGATGCCGTGCTTCCAACTATATCGCATTTATCCGCCGTGCATTGAAGAAAGCCGGTATGGAGCAGATTCCGGTTATCTCCATCAACTTAAGTGGTCTGGAAAGCAACCCTGGATTTAAGCTTACTCTTCCACTGGTGAAAAAAGTCGCTTACGGTGCTGTATTTGGAGATATCCTGATGAAATGCGTATATCGTATGCGCCCTTATGAACTGGAAGAAGGAATCGTAAACAGAAAGCACAAAATCTGGGAACAGCGTGTCATCTCCTTCTTAAGCGGAAGCAGTGTCAGCCACAGCCAGTTTAAGAAAATGTGCCGCGAAATGGTTCATGAATTTGACACCATCCCGATCAGTGATGTGAAGAAACCTCGTGTCGGTATCGTAGGTGAGATCCTCGTCAAATTCCTGCCTGCTGCAAATAATCATCTGGCTGAACTTCTGGAATCTGAGGGTGCTGAGGCAGTTGTACCGGATCTGATTGACTTCATGTGCTACTGTTTCTACAACCAGAACTTCAAAGTAGAGAATCTCGGCTTTAAGAAGTCCAAAGCTACTATCGCAAACTGGGGAAATAAGGCAATTGAATGGGTAAGAAAACCTGCAAGCGAAGCTCTTGCACAGAGCCGCCATTTCGCACCGCCTGCTGATATTAGAGATCTTGCAAGAATGGCATCTCCGATCGTTTCCACCGGAAACCAGACAGGTGAGGGATGGTTCCTGACAGGCGAGATGATGGAGCTGATCCACGGAGATGTTCCAAACATCGTTTGTATCCAGCCATTTGGATGTCTGCCGAATCATATTGTAGGTAAGGGTGTTATTAAAGAAATCCGCCGTGAATATCCGACAGCTAATATTGTAGCCATCGACTATGACCCGGGTGCAAGTGAAGTTAACCAGCTGAACCGAATCAAACTGATGCTCTCCACAGCACAGAAGAACCTGAAGAAAGCGCAGGAAAAAGACGCTTAAACAGTGCCTGAAAATCAATACTGTTTCTAATTCTAAAAATCCCGGCTCTCTGTCCATTTGACAGATAACCGGGATTTTACTGTACATTATATAAAAATAACTACATATACCAAATCTCCATTTTGACCTGATACCCCAAATAAAAAAGCTATATTTTCACCATCCATTTTGAAAATTTAACTGGATTCTGAAATATAGCTCTTTCATTTTCTAATTCTTATTTTTCATCTTTTGTTCTTTATATATTCTGCCAAAATGGAAGTTTTTCCGCAATTCTTACAAGATAGCTTCCACCCGGAATTCTTCTCAGTTCTGATTCTGACGGCTTACTGATAATCAGGTAAGCAAACAGATAAACAACTGCTGCGATTGGAATAGATACGATCAGACAGATGAAGTTGGATTTCACAAAGATGTTCAGTCCATAGCAGATGCATCCTGCAACAATTCCCATAGGAATGGAAGCAAGGATCGGATACAGATAACCCTGTTTCCACGGATTCTTATACTGCAGATATTTCTTCATTGCCAGGTCGTTCAACACACATACAACGACAGAATAGATCACCATCGCAATCAGCAATGCATAAACTCCAAGATTTGTAGTAAACAGTAATATTACAACCACAATAATATCTACAATCAGCGCGATCGCTGCTGTAATCACAGGAATTCTCTGCTGCCCGATCGCCTGCAGAACACCATTGGAAATATTTGACATTCCATTCAGCAGAATGGAGAATGAACCAAGTATCAGAAGATTGGCTGCAAGTCCTGTGGAATTTCCATAAAGCAGGAACACAATCGGCTGTGCGAGTACTGCAAGTCCCATTGCACATGGTGCAGAAACCACCATGGACAGCTGCACAGTCTGGTCAATACAGGCTCTGGTTGCTTCAATATCACCTGTTGCATACAATGCAGACACCTCAGGGATCATCGAAGTCGGCGCTGTACTGGACAATGTCAGCGGAATATTAATAATAGTCATGAAGTAAGTTGCATACTCCGCATAAAGAATACCGATCTGCGCAGCATCTCCACCTCTTTTGCCAAGGATATCAGAAAAAAGATATCCATTGATATAAGCGTTGACATTATAAACAAATGCGCTGAGGATGATCGGCGAAACTACAAGCACAATAACACGGAATATCTCTTTATAAGACTCTTCCTGATGTCTGTGATCTCTGTTCACACGATGCATGATCTTACCGCGGTTCACGCCATAAACAAGAAGCATAAAGATCAATGCAGCTACTACGCCGGCTCCGGTTCCTACTGTAGAACCAGCAGCTCCCCATTTCGCAACACTGTTCTCCGAACCATCTGCAAAAACATTGATAAATCCCCATGCCGCGATCAAACTGACTGCCGCATTAAATACCTGTTCCAGGATCTGGGAAATAGAAGTCGGCATCATGTTTCTGTATGCCTGAAAATATCCCCTGAACACACCCAGAATACCAGACAGGAAGATTGTCGGCGCAAGGATCTGAAGTGCAAGGATCGCATCCTTCTGGTTCTTCGGAATGATCAGCCCCGCTCCAAAGAGGCAAAACAGTGCTACCGCACCTCCGACTACCATGGCATAGATCATGGCACCCTTGAAAAACTTATGCGCATTTCTGTAATCTTTCAGAGCAATACGCTCAGAAATCAGCTTTGACACTGCCTGCGGAATACTGAATGATGCGATCATAAGAAGGATCATATATGCATTCTGCGCAAGGCTTGTATATCCCATTCCAAGGCTTCCGATAATATTGGAAAGTGGACTCTTATACAGAAGTCCGATCATCTTGGAGATCATCGCTGCAATCATCAGAAAGGACGCATTTTTCACTAGATTATTTTTCTGATTCATGTTGTTGCTGTGAGTCCTTTTTTGACTACACATTACCTCTTTTCTTATATATTTTCTATCTGCCAGTCGATCGGTTCCAGACCGTTGGCAATCAGAAATTCATTTGTTTTGCTGAAATGCTTACATCCGAAGAAACCTCTGTAAGCAGACAGAGGGCTTGGATGAGGTGCTTCCAGGATCAGATGCTTCGGATTGTTCAGCATAGATTTCTTCATCTGTGCCGGACGTCCCCAGAGCAGAAATACCATCGGACGGTCCTGCTCATTCAGAACCTGGATCGCAGCATCTGTAAACTGCTCCCAGCCAATCCCACGATGTGAATTCGCCTGATGGGCACGTACAGTCAAAACAGTATTCAGAAGAAGCACCCCCTGCTTTGCCCATTTCTCCAGATAACCGTTATTTGGAATATAGCATCCACAGTCATCATGAAGTTCCTGATAAATGTTTACCAATGACGGCGGTGTTTCCACCCCTCTCTTTACAGAGAAACACAGACCATGAGCCTGTCCGTCATTATGATATGGATCCTGCCCAAGGATCACAACTTTCACCTCATGAAGCGGTGTAAAATGAAATGCATTGAATAAATCATCTGCAGGCGGGAAAATTTTTTTCGTCTGATATTCTGACATTACTGTCTTGTAAAGCTTTGCATAATATGGCTGGCGAAATTCTCCCTTCAATGCTTCTAACCAGTCGCCCGTAATCGCTGACATAACAGTTCTTTCCCTCTTTTCTATTTTCTCACAGAGATTCCCTTATCTGCCAGATAATCCTTAACCTGGGAAATCTCCAGTTCTTTATAATGGAACAAAGACGCAGCTAATGCAGCATCTGCTCCTCCTTCTGTAAGTGCATCATAAAAATGCTCCAGTGTACCCGCACCGCCAGATGCGATCACCGGAATGGATACTGCATCTGCAATTGCTCTGGTAAGAGCCAGATCATATCCTGCTTTCGTACCGTCACAGTCCATACTGGTAAGAAGAATCTCACCTGCACCGAGAGTTTCCACTTTCTTTGCCCATTCTATGGCATCAATTCCTGTGTCCAGTCTTCCACCATGTTTATAAATGTTCCAGCCGCCGTCTTCTCTTCTCTTTGCATCAATGGCAACTACTACACACTGGCTTCCGAATTTATCAGCAGCTTCGCTGATAAGCTCCGGTCTGTCAATAGCTGCAGAATTTACTGAAATCTTATCTGCACCCTCTCTTAACAGTCTCTTGAAATCATCCACTGTACGGATTCCACCACCAACTGTAAACGGGATAAATACATTGGCAGCCACACGTCTTACCATATCTACAACTGTATCCCTCTGTTCACAGGATGCTGTGATATCAAGAAATACCAATTCATCCGCACCGGCTGCATCATAGGCTTTCGCAATTTCCACCGGATCACCGGCATCGCGAAGCTGGACAAAATTTACACCTTTTACCACACGGCCGTTATTTACGTCAAGGCAGGGAATAATTCTCTTTGTAAACATTTTATCTTCCCTCCTTTTCATTGTTTTCATCTTTTCCGATAGCTGCAAAGTTCTCAAGAATCTTCAGGCCCCATTTACTGCTCTTCTCCGGATGGAACTGGCATGCAAATACATTATCTTTCTCTACAGAAGCATGAATACAGGTGCTGTATTCTGTGGTCGCTTTTACGATCTCAGGATCTTCTGCCTGAAGATAATAAGAATGAACAAAATATACATAAGTCTGTTCCGGAATCCCCTGGAACAGCCGGCCATTATTCTGAAGATGCAGAGAATTCCATCCCATATGAGGAATCTTAAGTCCCTGCGCAGGCGGAATCTTGACAATCTTACCTTTCAGAATTCCCAGACCCGCAACCCCTGGTGTCTCCTCACTACTTTCAAAAAGGAGCTGAAGTCCAAGGCAGATTCCCAGGAATGGTGTTTTTTTCTCAACAATTTCATGAATCACCGGTACAAGTCCGTATGTATGAAGGTTATCCATAGCCTGTCCGAAACTTCCTACGCCCGGCAGAATTACCTTATCTGCGTTTAACAGGATTTGTGGATCACGGGATACCACCGTTTCTTCTCCAAGATAATGAAGTGCTTTTTCCACACTTTTGATATTTCCAGCGTCATAATCAAGTATTGCTATCATGTTATCCTCCTGATGTCATTATCCATTTTCCTCATTATAGCGGTGCAATCAAATAAAATGTTACTGTTCACTCCATTCTCAGTAACAATAGAACAACTATTTTATTGGATTACTATACAACAGTATAACCCAAAAACAGACAGTTGCAAAGTGCTTTCTTTGCTTCTGTCTGTTTTTTATGTTTAAAATTTTTCTTTGTAGATCTGTTACTGTCTGCAGTCCAGCGTAAACCAGAACTCTACACCATTGTCATAATTGCACACACCATATTTCTGGTTCATGCCTTCTATGATCGCTTTGACAATCGAAAGCCCGATACCACTTCCTCCGTACTCCCTTGTACGTGCTTTATCCACTTTATAAAACTTATTCCAAAGATTTGGCAGATCTTCTTCCGAAATCGGTGTTCCTGTATTGAATACAGTTACTTTCACACAATCACTTTCACGAAGTACTTTTATTTCTATTTTGTGTTCTCCATCCAGATGATTCAGTGCATTACTTGTATAGTTAGTTACAACCTCTTCTATCTTGAATTCATCTGCCCATACATATACAGGCTCCGTTTCCTCGAAGATCACTGTAGCTTCTTTCTGCTCGATCATAATATTCATAGATCCAAGCACTCCCCGGATCAGAGATACAATATCAAATCGCTCCATTACCGGAGCATCCTTTCCTGATTCTAACTGATTCAATGTCAGCAGATTCTTGACAAGTTTATTCATCTTGGATGCTTCATCCATAATAACTTCACAGTAAAACGCTCTGCTCTCCGGATCATCTGAAATATTTTCATTCAGACCTTCCGCATATCCCTGGATCAATGCGATCGGAGTTTTCAACTCATGGGACACATTATCCAGGAACTCTTTTCTCATCTCATCAATCTTGATCTTATCTTCAATATCTTTCTGCAGTTTATTGTTAGCTGATTTCAACTCAGAAATCGTGCTCTCCAGTTTTCTGGACATCTTATTGAAATTATCACCAAGCACATCTATTTCATTTCCTGCCCAGCTCTGATATCTGGCATCAAAATCCAGATCAGACATTCTTTCAGAAAGCTTTGTCAATTCGCTGATAGGACGTGTGATACGATTAGTTACCACCAATATAACCAGGCCACTGATCACTACAATGATCGCTCCTACTATAAAATAAAAACTGTTTGAAATCGCAGCGCTCTCTTTAATACTTTCCAGCGGAGAACGGATCAGAAAATAATATCCATTATCAAACTGTCCCCAGCATTCTACATACTCCATTCCCGCAAAACGGTCATGAACCTGCCACATCATACAGTTATCTGTCTTCTTAAGAACATGGCTTCGTTCCATATCCTGATCCAGATCATTAATGTATCCAAACAGTTTGCTTCGGAGCATTTTGGACATATTGTTCTCGCCCCAATAGTAGTAACCACTATTCTCTTCATTTACAATAATCCAGGTCAAGTTATTTCTGGAACTGCTTCGTTCAACCTCGTCCGGTATTTCTTCTGAAGCATCACTTGAATCTTCATCTGAATCTGTATCATATTCCAGAATATCATCCAGATTCATCTGTGAAAGGAGTTCTTTTGCTTCCTGAAGTACTTCTACTTTTTTTGACACATAGTATTTCTCCAGAAACAGTCCATTGATCAGCGTAATACTGAAAATAGAAAGAAGCAAAAGTCCCATAAATAATAGCGATATCTGATGTTTCAGT
>NZ_JBQHWS010000110.1:0-11574 GCF_052063845.1 Blautia sp. HCP3S3_D9 | reverse complement strand
GCGTAATGCACTCCATCCAGAGGCTGTGGTGGCATAAATCGCTATTTTGTTAGCTGAAGTATTGAATTTTCAAGGTGCGAAGCCCATTTTAGGTATGGGAAGTCTTAGTTACTAAAATTATCTTTTGAATCAGCAATCACATAGAAATATCCATAACTTGTCTTAAAAACCGTCTGAACAATTCTTTCAAAATAGATTTCTGCTGAATCCGGCAGATATGCTTTCATATCATCTCCTGAAAATTCTGCTTTCAGATTGTATGGCGTTCCACCCACAGTATACCAGGTGCCTGCAATTAAATTTAATGCTGCTTCTTTTTCCTCTGTTCCATCATAACATTCCTGTGCGATATTAAAAAATCTAATAGGATTATCATATTCTGTATATTCTGCATCCGGTGCAATCTCATGACTTGCCACAACCTCAACCTGTTCAATTGCATTTCCATTTTTTGTAATACGGTCAGCACTTTCATATCCCATTTTAGCGAATGTAGAATAAATTCCATTTCCATCAGGCGCCGCATATAAAGACACATGTGAACCTACAGTTCCAATCATGCTGACTTCAGAACCGTTCAGTAATGTGTATATCTCCACCTGCCAGTCTGCTTCACATGTTCCATGGGAAATAAGCAGTTCATTCGTTCCGTCCTGATCTATATCATACAATGCAATTTCCACTATAGATCTGTTCAGACCTGAAAACTCCAGATTTGATGCCATACTTTCAAATGTCTCTTTATACATTGGATACTCAGGATAATTTGAATAATCCACTGTATCCTCAGCAGTCTGCTCCTGTTCATTATCTGGTTCCGATTCCGGTTGAGTTTCTTCTGTATTCTCATCTGTTTCAGATTCCGTTCGTGTTTCTTCTGTATTCTCGTCTGTTTTAGTTTCTTCCGATGCTTCTGTTTTTTTCTCCGGTGACTCTGTCGGTTCCGGAGTTTCTGTTACCTCTGCCGTTTCCTCCGGCTCCTTAGTTGGTTCTGCTTCCACTGATTTCTGTTCTTCTGAAGATTCATTCTCTGACTCAGATGTCTGTTCATGGATAAACGGTAATTTATCCGCATTCTTCACAACACCGTAAACTCCATCTGCGCCAACTGCCCCGGTAAGTACAATTGCAGCCACTTTCATACTCAGGTGTCTGGCAGCTGTTTTACCAGCTGCTCCTGCCGCCTTTGCACCTGCCCGGGCTGCGGTACCTGTCGTATTCCAGGAACCTGCTGACTGTGCCGGTTCTATACAGGCATCCATAACACTCTGTAAAACACCCATTTCCGCCGGATCTGCCGGTGCACTTTCCAGTCTGCGCAGCAGATACAGGAAGAATGCAAATGGTGCAGCTGTGTAGAGTTTTGTGCCTTTCTTTTCCAAGTCAAGAACAAGTTCTTTTACTTTTTTCCGACCATAAGATAAGCGACTCTTTACTGTATTGTCGCTGACTCCAAGAGTGAACGCAATGTCTTTTACGGACATTTCTTCATAGTAAAACATACCTATGACCAGTCGCTGGTCTTCCGGCAGCTGATCCAGAATTTCAAGAACAAGGCGGCATACCTCTTTCTCGTCCATTGCCATTTCCGGATTCAGATCTGTTCGCTCGTCTTCGATTGATTCCTCGAAAGAGAGGTCATCTGATTCATTATCTCCGGACATATCTCGGTTTGCATTTCTTCAGCAAGTCCTTGGCTGTATTATTTGCTATCATTTTCAGCCATGGAACCAGTTTACTCTCATCCTGAAGCTGATCCAATCTGGTAAATGCTTTTACATATGTATCCTGTAAAATATCGTATACGGTATCTTCATCTTTTACAAGAACTTTGATTACTCTATATACCGCAGAACTGCTTTGGTTATATATTTCTGCAAGGGCATCCTCTTCCTGGTTGCGGGCTCGCTCCAGCAAGCTCTGATTCCTTCTGACGGGATTACCACAGTACTTACAGAATTTAGAATTTTCTGGAAGTTGATTTCCGCATTTCGTGCAAAACATATTTTTCTCCTTTTGAAATTAAATTAACCCATATACGATAAAGTTGTTACCTTATGCTTTTTTAATTTTTTAAATTTACAATGATAAAGTTCTTCTAACGTATCAAAAGTATCCTGATTTTCATTTACAAATTCTACAACATCTCCATTTTTCCATTTTCCATTTTCTCCAGTCCCTATATCAGCACAATACTCCAGTATATCGCAAAAGTGTGATGTCACATCATCATAATCGCATAACGTTTCATAGGCTTCCTTTTCATCGTCAGCATTACTATACTCTTTTTTACACCATCTTTTTGCACTTTTCTTATCTAAAGTTATTTTATCTTTATACTCCTCCATAAATTTTTCCGGATTGAAATCTGCTCTCACAGTTCCAAATCCATCATATCCACCCTCAACTACATCATAGATATCATTCATATCAATAACTGTTCTACGATTCGAAAATCCAGTAACTCCTACAATCACTACAACACCTGCTACCGCCAAAGCTGCTATCTTTTTCTTTGATTTTGATTTAAAACCTGTTTTAATATTAGTTTTCGTAGCAGATACAGGTGGTACCTGTGTTCCCATCTGAAGTCTTTGTCCGCAATTTGAACAAAACATCGCACCTTCTTCTTTAATTTCACTTCCGCATTTTGAACAGAACATAATCATTTCCTCCTTCTTTCATTTTCTTCTTTGATTACTTTTTTCGATTCATTTTGATTCTCTGTTTTTTCTTCAATTGCTTTTTGGGGGTCCCGCATCAACTGTATGACTCTCCGAAATATCACCCATAACTGCTCCCATGGCACTGGCAGGGTATCGATCGTGTGTGTGATCATTTTTCTGATACTGTTATCTGTCATAGGCATTCTCTCCTCTCTGATCTATAGACGATTCAGAAAAGAGACTGGTTTTATTTTTATCGATATTTTATAACTTTTTTTCAAAAAAGATGCTTTTTCTGACGAATAACCGTTTTTTCAGATGGATGGCACTATTTATGTACATAAATGAATTATAGCATATTTTTCCAAAGCCTATGAATACATACCGTAATATTTCCAATAATTTTTTTCTAAACATATTTTTCTACAAAAAAAGACGTTCCACAAATCATATGATTCATGGAACGCTTTTTTTATTTTTTCTGCGTATTATTTTTTATAAAATTACATCATTCCCATTCCCGGGTTAGCAGCCGGTGCCGGATTGTCTTCTTTGATGATTGCAACAGCAGATTCTGTTGTAAGTAATGTAGAAGCAACGCTTGTAGCGTTCTGAAGGGCACTTCTTGTAACCTTTGCAGGGTCAAGGATACCTTCGCTTACCATATCTACGTATCTTTCGTTCAGAGCATCGAAACCGATTCCTGGTTCGGATTCTCTTACTTTGTTGATGATCACGGAACCTTCCAGTCCTGCGTTTGCAGAAATGCGGAACAGAGGAGCTTCCAGAGCTTTCAGGATGATGTTTGCACCTGTCTTCTCGTCACCTTCCAGAGTAGCTGCAAGTTTTGCAACTTCTTTGGATGCGTGGATGTAAGCAGATCCGCCACCTGCGATGATACCTTCTTCAACTGCTGCTCTTGTAGCTGCAAGAGCATCTTCCAGACGAAGTTTAGCTTCTTTCATTTCTGTTTCAGTGGAAGCACCAACACGGATAACAGCTACGCCGCCAGCCAGTTTTGCAAGTCTTTCCTGTAATTTTTCTTTATCAAATTCAGATTTTGTTTCTTCGATCTGTCCACGGATCTGTGCAACACGGTTTGCAATTGCATCTTTGTCACCCATACCGTCAACGATAACTGTGTTCTCTTTTGCAACTTTAACAGATTTTGCACGTCCTAACTGTTCCATAGTTGCATCTTTCAGTTCAAGACCGAGTTCTTCGGAGATTACCTGACCACCTGTAAGGATTGCGATATCCTGAAGCATTTCTTTTCTTCTGTCGCCATATCCAGGAGCTTTGACAGCTACTACCTGGAATGTTCCTCTTAATTTGTTTACGATAAGAGTTGTAAGTGCTTCACCCTCTACATCTTCAGCGATGATGAGAAGTTTAGCACCAACTTTTACGATCTGTTCCAGTAATGGAAGGATTTCCTGAATATTGCTAATCTTCTTGTCTGTGATCAAGATGTATGGATCGTCCAGATTTGCTTCCATTTTTTCCATATCTGTTGACATATATGCGGAAACATATCCACGGTCGAACTGCATACCTTCTACAAGGTCAAGTTCTGTGTGCATTGTCTTGGATTCTTCAACTGTAATAACGCCATCTTTGGAAACTTTTTCCATAGCGTCTGCTACTAACTGTCCAACTGTCTCATCGCTTGCAGAAATAGATGCAACGTTTGCGATCTGTTTCTTGCCGCTGATTGTCTGGCTCATATTTTTGATTGCTTCTACTGCTGTATCAGTAGCTTTCTTCATACCTTTTCTCAGGATAATCGGGTTAGCGCCTGCTGCCAGGTTTCTCATTCCTTCATGAACCATAGCCTGTGCAAGAACTGTAGCTGTTGTTGTACCATCTCCTGCTACATCGTTTGTCTTGGAAGCAACTTCTTTGATCAGCTGGGCTCCCATGTTTTCAAATCCATCTTCCAGTTCGATTTCTTTTGCGATTGTAACACCGTCGTTTGTGATAAGCGGAGCACCGTATGGTTTGTCAAGAACTACGTTTCTTCCTTTCGGTCCTAATGTTACTCTTACTGTATCAGCTAATTTATTTACACCAGCTTCAAGAGCTGCTCTGGCTTCTGCGCCGAATTTAATTTCTTTTGCCATGATAATATGACCTCCTGTTTAAATTCTGTCTTCTATAATTATTTAACGATAGCAAGAATATCGTTCTGTCTTACGATGATGTATTCTGTGCCGTCCATTTTTACTTCTGTTCCTGAATATTTGGAGTAGATAACTTTATCACCTACAGCAACTTCCATTTTTACTTCTTTGCCATCAACAACTCCGCCAGGTCCTACAGCTACTACTTCTGCCTGCTGTGGTTTCTCCTGTGCCTGTCCTGGAAGAACGATTCCGGATTTTGTTGTTTCTTCTGCTTCAACCTGTTTTAATACAACTCTGTCACCTAAAGGTACTAATGTCATGATCTATGATCCTCCTTTATTTTTCAACTTAATTTTGTTACCGTTTCCTCTGTATTGAATTCCGGCAACTGTTTCGGCGCTCTGTCTAACCTTGCCGATTTTTGCTAGCACTCATTTACCTTGAGTGCTAATCACTGTCCTTATATTATTGAAAACGGCCTGATTTCGCAAGTTCTTTTATCATTACAAAATAAAATATATTCTCTTATTTACTCTTTTATTCTCTTTTTTTCTTTCATTTTCTTAATTTGCAAATAATTTTAGTTTTTACAGCACTTTCTCAAAAAGAATCCTGTTGGCAAAATTCACATCTGTAGCAAAGGTTTCCGCAACCTAAAAAAGACCATCTGTCAAAAATGACAGACAGTCTTTCTTATTTTGTGTTTCTCAGATTATTTATCTCAGGATTTCTTACTGTTTCTCTGTGCTTTAATCTCTTCCAGTTCGTCAAAGATCACTTCATTAAGAACCTTGATATAGGTTCCCTTCATACCGGAAGATCTGGATTCAATGACACCGGCACTTTCAAATTTTCTTAATGCATTTACGATTACGGATCTGGTGATTCCCACACGGTCTGCAATCTTACTTGCAACCAGGATTCCCTCGTCTCCGTCAAGTTCGTCGAAGATATGAATAATTGCTTCCAGTTCAGAGAATGATAAAGTATTAAACGCAGATTTCACTACCTGCTGCTTTCTGTCTTCCTCTGCATTCTCTTCATGAACAGCACGCATCATCTCCAGACCGACAACGGTAGTTCCATATTCGCTGACAATAATATCTTCAATATCATATGGTCTGTCATAACGGTACATAAATACTGTACCCAGTCTCTCTCCTGCAATATCTATCGGATTGATGATTCCCTGATAACTGCTTGACACATGCTCGAATCCCAGTGTCTGAAGATTCACATTCTCTTTTGTTGACAGTACGCCAAGAAATCTCTCATTTAATAATGAGTCCACATATCCGCCAACCTTATCTTCGATTAGCTCAGTGATCTCTTCTACACCCGGACATAAACTGACGCCCAGAACCTTTCCTTTTTTGCTGAGAACCAGAATATTGGAACTCAATGTTTCCATCAAAACCTGGCAGATATCATTAAATACCACCTTGCTGGAACTGCTGTTATGCAGAAGTTTGTTTATTTTTCTTGTTTTATCCAGCAACTGAACGCTCATATAGTCCTCCTTTCGCCTTGCATATATCTGAAGTCTTTTTCTCTACTGATCACAAAGTGAACAACACCATCTTTTCTGACACGATTCACGGAATGAACAGTAATTTTCTTCTGTTATGAAAGAAGATTCAGACATACTTGGTCATTAACATTACTCGTACTTTAATACTACACGTTTCACCGCCAAATTACAAGACAAATTTTATTATTTTTTAATTTATTTTTTCTTTTCTGAAAATAGATTCCTTTTACAAATATTATCCAATAAATATTTTTGTAGTTCTAAATCCGGACATATAAGCAAAAAAATACAGGAAAAAGCGAGATCTTCTTCCTGTATTTGCTGACTTTATTATATTTTATCTTAAAAAGCTTATTCCTCTTTTGCGTCTTTTGGCTCAACGTATCCACAAGTCTCCTGGCTGCAAACGAGCTTGTTCCCCTTTTCCACCATGTAACTTCCACATTTTGGACATTTCTTTGCGGATGGTTTCTGCCAGGACATAAAATCACATTCCGGATTGTTCTCGCATCCGTAGTATTTACGTCCTTTTTTGGTTTTCTTGAGAACAATTTCCTTCCCGCATTTCGGACATGAAACTCCGATTTTCTCAAAATATGGCTTGGTGTTTCTGCACTCAGGAAATCCCGGACATGCTAAGAAACGTCCATGAGGACCATACTTGATAACCATGTTTCTGCCGCAGTTGTCACAGATCACATCTGTGACCTCATCCTGGATATCAACTTTCTCAAGTTCTTCCTCTGCTGCGTCTACATCTTTCTTCAGATCAGGATAGAAGTTGCTGACTACCGTCTTCCATTTGACAGTGCCTGCTGCCACACAGTCGAGAAGACCTTCCATAGTTGCTGTGAAGTTTACATCTACAATACTTGGAAATGCCTGCTTCATAATGTTGTTGACAACCTCACCCAGCTCTGTGACATAAAGATTCTTCTGCTCTTTTGCCACATAGCGACGACTGATAATGGTAGTAATGGTCGGTGCGTAAGTACTTGGACGTCCAATTCCCAGTTCCTCCATGGTCTTAACCAGGGATGCCTCTGTATAATGTGCAGGAGGCTGTGTGAAATGCTGCTCTGGTTTCAGTTCCTTAAGTGTCAATTTCATACCTTTCTCAAGGCTCTGGTTCAGCACATTCCCTTTTTTCTGATCCTCTTCATCTGTGTATACGGACATAAATCCATCAAATACGATCTTAGATGCAGAAACTGTAAAGATATATTCATCTGCTCCAATCTTTACAGATGTGGTCTCGTATTTCGCAGGAGCCATTCTGCTGGCTGCAAAACGTCTCCAGATCAGCTGATACAGTCTGAACTGATCTCTGGATAGAGATTCTTTCAGAAGTGCCGGTGTACGACTGATGTCTGTGGGACGGATTGCTTCATGAGCATCCTGGATCTTCTGTCCTTTCTTCACAGTTTTCTCAGACTGAGAAACGTAATTTTCACCGTACTGAGCTGTGATGTATTCTCTTGCTGCTGCATCTGCTTCCTCAGAGATTCGTGTGGAATCAGTACGCAGGTAAGAGATCACACCGACAGTGCCATTTCCCTTGATATCAATTCCTTCATATAACTGCTGTGCCAGACGCATGGTCTTCTGTGTGGAGAAGTTCAGTGTCTTGGCTGCTTCCTGCTGTAAGGTACTGGTAGTAAACGGAAGCGGAGCATTCTTGATCCTCTCACCTTTCTTTACTTCTGTGATCTCGTATTCCTTATCCTGCAGGGATGCAAGAAGTTCATCCATCTCCTGTTTGTTGTGGATGTTCATTTTCTTATCTGTTCCGTAGAACTTAGCCTGAAGCGGTTTCTTCTCTCCTTTTACCTGGAATTCTCCTTCAAGGCTCCAATATTCTTCCGGAATGAATGCATTGATCTCATCTTCTCTATCGCAGATGATACGAAGTGCAACAGACTGTACACGGCCTGCGCTTAAACCTCTCTTGACTTTCGCCCAGAGCAGCGGGCTGATGGTGTAACCTACCATACGGTCAAGCATACGTCTTGCCTGCTGTGCATCTACCAGATCCATATCCAGGTCTCTCGCCTGTTTAATGGAAGATTTTACTGCTGTCTTGGTAATCTCGTTGAAAGTAATTCTGTGCATCTTCTTAGGGTCTTCTTTCAATGCCTGCATCAGATGCCAGGAAATTGCTTCTCCTTCACGGTCAGGGTCAGTTGCCAGATAAATCTTATCTGCTTTCTTTGCTGACTTGCGAAGTTTTGCAAGAAGTTCTCCCTTTCCACGGATTGTTATATATTTGGGTTCGAAGTCATGTTCTACATCGATTCCGAACTGACTCTTGGGGAAATCACGAACATGTCCGTTAGAAGCTTCCACATCGTAATTCGCACCAAGGAATTTCTTAATTGTTTTCACTTTTGCAGGTGATTCCACTATCACCAGATATTTCGCCATGCTACCTCTCCTAGTCGTAATCTATGTCTGTTTGTAATTGTTCAGCAATCTACGTCAAGTGACTTGCTCATAGCCAAATAACTGCTCCGCAATTTATTTGGTTAAAATACTGAACCGTTACGTCTGTTTATATGAATCAGGCAGACATACCTATCCACCCCGCAGCTTACTCATAACCGGACAGTGAACTCTGCTTCATCCGGTGTTAACTGCTTCTTACATAATAGTATCTCCCGCACTCTCTTATGAGCCCCCGCAGTGTCAGTTCCACCAGACAATTGCTTACCTGAGCCGGTGAAAAGCCCGTTTTTCTCACAATATAGTCGGGATTTTTTGGTCGTAAATCGAGACAACTATACACCATATTCAAATCAGTTGCAAGTCCTAAGTTGTTTTTTTCCTCTGTTTGTGTGACTTTCGACGAGGAAATTCCAAGTTCTTCCAGCAGGATTTCCGGGCAGTATGCGATTCCTGCTCCATCATAGATCAGCTTATGACATCCTCTGCTGAGAACATCTGTGACAGCGCCCGGAATCGCATAAACCATCTTTCCCTGCTCCAGTGCAAACCCTGCAGTGATCAGGGATCCACTGCTCTCTTTTGCTTCTACTACAAGAACAGCGTCAGACAATGCACTGATGATCCTGTTGCGGGCCGGAAAATGCCAGGCTGCAGGCTCAGAACCAGGCGGACACTCACTGATGATGCCACCATTTTCCCAAAGAATCCTTTCATATAATTTGCGGTTTGTTCTTGGATAACACACATCTACACCACTTCCAAGCACCGCAAAAGTCGGCATCCTGCCTTCCAGTGCACCTTTATGTCCCTCTGCATCAATTCCAAGAGCCATACCACTGATGATCTGGACACCTGCCTGACTCAATGCCTTTGCATAACGGAAAGCCTGAATTCTGCCGTAAGGACTGCACATTCTGGCACCAATCACGGCTACGGTTCTTCTGTCTGGATCAGGAAAACGTCCTCTGACATAAAGTTTTCCGGGCATAGATGGATATTGTTTCATAATCTGAGGATATTCCGGACTTGATTTTTCAACACAACGAATCTGTGCATTCTTGTCTTCCTTTGCATTATTTTCTTTTATATTATCTCCGTCAGTATTGTTCTTTCTCATGTCAGTTCTTTCCATATAAAATACCTCGCAGATACTTATTTTATGACAGAATTTTTATCAAACACCCGATATGATAATGCCTCACCGATATGGTGGCTTGCGATGATTTCCTCGTCATCCATATCCGCAATGGTTCTGGCTACTTTCATAATTCGGTGATAGGAACGGGCACTAAATGCAATTTGATCAAATGCCCTTGCCAGAAGCCTGGATGCACCGTCTGTAAGAGGACAGTATTTATCAATCTGGCGGCTGCCAAGCTGTCCATTAAAATTAATTTCTTCATCTCTGTAGCGTTCTTCCTGAATTTTCTGTACCTTTTCCACTCTTTTTCGGATCACTGCAGAAGTTTCTCCTCTTTTCCCACCATGAAGCTGGGCAAAAGATATTGGTGGTACTTCTGTACTGATATCAATTCTGTCAAGGAGCGGTCGGCTGATTTTTCCCATATAATGACTGATTTCACCAGAAGTGCAGGTACACTTATTCAAATCTGGATAATAGCCGCAGGGACAGGGATTCATTGCTGCACATAACATAAAGTCTGCCGGAAAGCTATATGTTCCACTGGCCCGGGCTATCTGGATCACCTTGTCTTCCATAGGCTGGCGCAAAAGTTCCAGGCTTGCCCTTGAGAACTCCGGCATTTCATCCAGAAAAAGAACACCTTTATGTGCCAGAGTGATTTCGCCCGGTCTGGGATTACGACCGCCACCTGCGATAGCCTGAGGAGTACTTGTATGATGAGGACTGCGAAAAGGGCGCTCATTGATCAGAGGATGTTCCCTGGACAAAAGCCCTGCGATACTGTAAATCCTGGTAAGTTCCAGTTTCTCCTCAAAACCAAGCCCCGGCATAATGGTAGGAAGCCGTCTGGCAAGCATGGTTTTTCCTGTTCCAGGTGAACCGATAAAAAGGATATTGTGGAATCCGCTCACTGCAATCTCAGCGGCTCTTTTGGCGCTCTCCTGCCCTTCAATATCGGAGAAATCCATGTTCTTCTCTTTTTCTGCCGATAGTGGTATGTTTTCTTCTGTTTCTGTTTTAAGAAAGGGCTCCGGATCCAGGAGACAATCAATCAGTTCTTTTAAATTCTTTACTCCTGCTACCGGAACATCAGAGACCAGTCTGCCCTCTTTCAGATTGTCATATGGAACTACACAAAATCTGCATCCAAGGTTTCTGGCACATAATACAATCGGAAGAATACCTGAAACTCCATGGATTTCTCCGTCCAGACCAATCTCACCTGACATCATAACTCCACTGATAACCTGGGGACTGATCATGCCAAAAGCCGCCAGAACTGCTGCTGCCACCGGCACATCAAACCCTGCCCCTTCCTTCTTCATATCTGCGGGGGCGAAATTGACAGTTATCCTCTTTGGCGGAAACTGATAACCGTTATTTTTCAGCGCTGTGCGGACTCTGTCCTGAGCTTCTTTTACCTGAGCTGACAGAAAACCTACCATAATAAAGGAAGGTAATCCATTACTTACATCTGCCTCTACCTGGACAGGGCATACCTCTACCCCAAAGATTGCAGCTGATAATACACTTGCAAACAAAAATTACTCCTTTCTGCCGTCATAAATTTCCCCGGATATTTATGCGCATCCTAATTATTTCATTAGAGCATGTTTGAAAAAGGCTTTCTGCAAGATGTGCGTCACAATTTGTGGGAGATTT
>NZ_JBQHWS010000109.1:0-11733 GCF_052063845.1 Blautia sp. HCP3S3_D9 | reverse complement strand
TTGATAAGCAGTTTGACTGTATGGCAAAATATCTTTCATGGGATATGCTTTTCAAAAAATCATATTATGCAACAGCCAGAGATGAACTTGAAAAAAATAAGGATTCCATGAACGAACTTGAGTGGATTGGAAAAAATTTATAAAGCACACACCAAATTCCAGTTTGTAGAATTGGAATAAAAAAATCAGGACGTAGGGGATTGAAAACCTACGTCCTGATTTTTGTACTACCTATCCTTAATATACATCTCGATCAATTTATTCAAAGACACTTCAAACCTTTTATCGTCTGCCTCTGTCCGCTTTGCCGGACCTTTCAAATGATGTTTTTTCTTTGAGTTTCTGGCTTTCTTCGTCAAATGTCGTTCCATCAGCATCTGATCTATATTTTCATCTGTATACCATTTACCGCTCTGATGGATACCATATGCACCTTTACCCAGAATCATTGCCGCGACACCATAATCCTGCGTTACAACAATGTCTCCTTTCTGGCACAGACTGACCAGTTTAAAATCTACTGCATCAGCACCGGCTCCCACTGTGATTACTTCACTGTAATCTGAATATAAAACATGGTTTGTATCACATAAAAGAACAACAGGGATTTCATATTTCTTTGCTGTTTTTTCTACGATTGACACCACAGGACAGGAATCCGCATCTACTAATATCCTCATTTTTTCTTTCCTTTCGTCAGATCATAACTTTCCCCGATCATCCGCCAGATATCTTTATCAGGAACAGAGCCATCCAAGATAATAGAATTCCAGTGTGTCTTGTTCATATGATAAGCTGGGATCACAGATTCAAAAGCATTTCTCCAGAACTCTCTCCATTCCGGATCACATTTTACATTTATCCATACATAACCATCTTTATCATAAATAAGCGCAAATGTTTTCTTATTTCCCTTATGACGCATAACACACCAGTTATCATCATGAAAAGGATAATCTTCATATACATCTTGAAATGAATGGCAATATTGTATTGCCTCCTGCCTTGTCTGCATAGTTTCCTCTTTTCTTAACCTTCCTCTCCCCGGATCGGAGCATAGAAGATCAGCAAATCTATATATTTTTCTCCGTCTCCCTGTTCTCTATAATCATACCGGATCATATAATCCCGAATACTATATCCCCGATACGGATCAGATAGGGTATAAAGTTCTCCTGTTGTAAAATCAATTAGTGAGTACCCTGTGCTTTCCAGATATTCATCATTATCACTGTTTACCTGATCTTCATAAAATTCACACACCTTATCCAGACAATCCTGACACAATTGATCTTTGAGAGTTTCACAGTCTATCGTATCTTTCTCTCCAAGGTGTATATTGGGTTCCGCAATACATCTATCCGGTTGAGAGTGTGTCATAATAGAACCATAATCCTCTCCAAAAGAATTTACCATTGTGCTCATATGCCCAGAATCAATCTTTTCATTTCCATCATCATCATATTCTCGGATCCGGGTGTCAGTGACTGACATATCGGCCCAATGGATAATCCCAATTGAATCGAATTTTCTATAATATTCCAAAAGTCCACCAGCCGGTGTTCCGCAAATAAAGCATTGTTCTTTACCGATTGATGATTGAAGAGACAGTTCAAAGTCATCATCAGATTCATAATCCATCTGATCCAACTGTTGTTTTGTTGTTGATGTTTTTGCAGGCTGCGTCTGACAACCACAAAGAGTAATCCCTAATATAAGTACAAAGCATAAAATATTACTTCTTTTCATAAAAACCCCCGAAGCTGAAATAAGGACGTACTATGCCATCCCTCAGCACAGACGTCCCTATTTTCTAATAATGCCCTGTATATACGCTTTTACCAGCTCTTTTTGATGTTCGTCCATCGCATTCCAGTCATAAAGCAGCTGTTTCTGATCTGCTGTTAAATCAGGAATTTCTTCATCACCTGCAAAAAACTGGGCAAGGGTGATATCGAATCCCTCACATATTTTCTCAAGCGTCTGAATCGTTGGAACACTCTTCCTGTTTAGCAATGTAGAAATAGATGACTGGGCAATTCCAGATTTCTGAGCGAGTCTGTACCTACTAAATTTCTTTTTTTCACACAACTGCTCAATCCTGGCAATAATATAGTTCTCAGCTTGCAAGTATTCTACACCTCATTTCCGATATGATACCCTTATTGTACTTATAATTAAGGAAACTTATCAGATTGTATATTCAAATGCAAAATACTTAGGTATAACGAAGTATACAGGTAAAAAAATAAGGAACTACATTAGTATATCATATTTGTTCCCAGTTCTGCATCAATTTACTCATGATGGTCTGATATTATTACTATCGTTATCAGGAATATCTATGTATTTATCAAACATAGAGAATAGAGCAGCAATAAACTGTTCTGCGCTTCTATTCTGCTCCACAATCTGTTCCAATGACAATCCTTCTATAAACTTACAGACATATACCCAACAAGCCAGATCACATGCTTCTACAATAATGTCATTAATAATCTTTCCCATAACTTTATCAAAATCATTGATATCTTCAACAGGAAGTGATTGCAGATAATCAAGTGGGGGAAGCTCCCCACTTGGATTATACTTTTCTGATTCATCTAAAAATGCTAAGACCTTTTGCCTGGATTCTTCTGGCATCTTTACATATTCCCACAATGCCATAACCACTTTCAAATCCGTATCTCTACGAAGCGGTGGTAATTGGATATAATTATTTTCTTTAATCATGGTTCTTCTCCTCCTCTATGCTAACAATATTCTCACTAATTTTTCCCGGGCCAGATCAATCGCAGCATCTATAAATACACTTACATACAAAACCAGAAATGCTGAAACGATCAGGCAGAACAAAAATACAACCTGCGCCCAATCCTGGTAACAGATAATCGTTCCTATTGCCAAAGCTACCAGTCCAAGCACCACAAATGATTTAGCAATTGAAACCATATTCACAACCAGCTTAACGAGTATTCCCACGATTATGAGAATAAACCAGACCGGAATCAATAATATTTTCCCAATGAGCTTTAAACAAAACATCTTTCTCCTCCTCTCAGTCAGACAGCAAACTGCGGCATGTCATGATTCACTTCTGCCTTATAGTACCCATCGATCGTTGTCGGGGCATTGAATAATGCTGCCAGCATATATTTCTTGATATTTTTCACCTTTGATGTATTCTTCTTGAAACAGTCAAGAACATACTCGATGTGGGAATAATTCAGTTTTAAAAACTTGCCGCGTACCAGTTCTGCCGGATACCAGTTACTTGCGATCAGGATCTTTTCGCTACTGCACAGAACTGTTTCCAAAATAAGCTCATAAATGCCCTGAATCAATGCTTCGTCATACTGATACGCAATAAGTAATGACTCATAATCTATGTTTTCCTTGATGAGATCCTGATAAGCGGATACCGTATTCATCATATCAACATCTGATCTCTGTCTATCGGATATGATTTGATCTGATTTATTCTTACTCTCTTTAATATCGCTAGTATTATTATAATTAGAGTTTGAATTGCAAACTTCTTGAAGTTTATTTTCAGGACTTCTTGAAGTTTGTTTTTGGGACTTCATGGAGTTTGTTTTATAAACTTCTGCATCTTCCAGAGTATCAACATTGGTTTGTTTTGTAAACTTCTGTGCTTCCTCTGCTGATTGTTCCGCCTGTTCCTCATAGACCATGAAGCTTTTTACATATATGATGTTAGCTTTTCCAAATCCCTGCCTGCGCTTTTCAATCAAACCGATTCCATTCTCATCATCCAGTTCCTGCAGCGATTTTACAGCTTTATTCCTTCCACAGTTCAACAGTTCCATGATATCTTCAATGGAAAAATAGATGTATGCCCGGTTCTGTTCATCAAACCACTGATTTTTGATGGACAAAGACATTCTATCCAGCATCAGACCGTATAATATCTTTGCATCACTGCTCAGATTTTTAAAATATTCATTTTTGAATAAAAGTTTTGGTATCCGGTAGAAGCTGTACTGATCAGCTTCATTCCCGTAAAAGTATCGAAATGTCAATTTCTGATCCATATTTTCTCCTTTCCTGCGGTAGTAGTTCCATAATGGACATTTCTTACTCACGCTACCGCAAAGTCTTTTACGTAATAAATGCTTGGCAGCCCCATGCCTCTAAAATGCTTTTCTATAAGTCCGGCATTTTCAAGCTCTGTCAGACATTCCCTTGCTTTTTTTCTGGTTACTCCCATGTCTTTCTGGATTTCCTGAATCGGATAAACAACATACATCCGGTTTCTTTCATCGACCCATTTATTCTTCACCGCCATTCCCATACGGTCTAAAAGAAGACCGTAGAGAACTTTTGCATGAATGGTAATTCCCGTAAATATTTTTTCAGTAACCAGCATCTTTGGAATATGTATAAAAGAATACTGATCCGCCTGTTTTCCATACATATATTTAAAATCCATCACATTACCTCCTGTTCCTGTTTCCATTTCTCCAATAATGATTCAATCACTTTCTCCACGTCTTCCGATGTATAATTCTTTGGAAAATATTTCGTCAGCTTCTTTTCATTCAAAGTTACCTTTCTTGCCGGAGCCTTTACCGGAATATGGCTATTCAGAATACTGATCATCAGACTCTGGGTAACCGGTCCTTGTCCAAGATAATTTCTTAAAGCTGCAATTTGATTTGGTTTGATAAATCCATTGTCACAGATATATTCATAAATCCATTCCTGCACATCCTGCGGAATATATGAGATATCAACAGCAATGGTAAAGTTCAGACGTTTCTTATCTATCAATTCCAGTAAATCTGGGATAAGTTCTGTCAAACGAATATATCTTTGAACCTGCGCTCTACTTTCACCTACTTGCTTGCTTAATATCTCATCAGATCGCAACTTCGTCTCATTTTGAGACAAAGTTAAATCAGTTCTACTTCCTTGCCTTTTCATTGCTTCTAGCTTCATCTTATAAGCGAATGCCTTTTCACTCGGAAGCAGTTCTTCCCTCTGGATGTTTGCATCTACCATGGCAATAACAGCTTCATCATCCGTCATTTCTCTGACAATTGCCGGTATTGTTATTAACCCTGCCTTCTGTGCCGCATGCATCCGACGATGACCGGAGATCATTTCATATCCATCATTTTGATCCGGACGAATCAGAACAGGGGTCAGAACACCGGACTCGCTGATACTTTCTATGAGATCCTGCATTTTCTCATCATCAATTACTTTAAATGGATGACCTGAAAAGGGTTTTATTTTATCAATTTCAATCTCCATAGCTGATTCTTCATTTACAACACCCAGTAATTCGTCGATGCTTGTTAATTTGATTTTCTCGCCGCTTCTATTTTTCATTTTCTAAAACCTCCTGTGTCAGATTCTTATAAGCATTGGACACTTTGCTCTTAGGACAGTGGGCATAAATGCTGATTCCCTCTGCACTTGTTTCTGCCGCCTTTACCGACAACGGTATTACATTTTCAAAAATCGTAATCTTTGAACCGTAGGTAACGTGGAGCATGGTTGAAATATCTTTTGCGTAATTTGTTCTGAAATCTACCATGGTCAGAAGAATTCCCATGATTTGCAATTTCCGGTTCAGTCTTTTCTTTACCATGGAAATTGTTTTGATCAACTGCTGGAGACCTTTTACTGGCAGATATGCTGCCTGTACTGGAATCAGAACTGCATCCGAAGCAACCAGCGCATTGATCGTCATCATTCCCAGGCTGGGCATACAATCGATCAGAATATAATCGTATCGTTCTCTCATCATTTCGATATAATCCTTCATGATCATTTCTCTGCTCATTACATTTCCCAGTGTCACTTCCAAAGCGGATAGTTCAATATTTGCTGGTAACAGATCCACCTTTTCCTCATGATGTAGGATTCCGTCATCCGGTTGTATTTCTTCCTCATTGATCACTGCCAGCATGATGGTTGCCAGAGTAATGCCAATATCATCCGGTTCCACATATCCAAGACTGGCAGTCAGACTTCCCTGTGGATCTGCATCAATCAACAGCACTTTTTTTCCTTCTTTTGCGAGACCAATCCCTAAATTTACGGTTGTCGTGGTCTTTCCAACTCCGCCTTTCTGATTTGTAATAGCAATTACTTTACACATTTTTTATTCCTCTCTCTCTAAATATTTCAGTATTGTTCCATCCAAATTTTTAAAATTGCTATGATTTTTCGCTTCATCATTTCCGGTGTATAGTTGTTAGGAAAATATCTGTGAAGCTGTTCATTTGTAAATGTGACTCTTGTTACTTCTCCTTTTTTTATTTCACTGAGAATTTCCTGCATTTTTTCTAAAGTCAGCTTTCCATCTTTGCTCAATTTTTTTATTCGCTGTGCCTGAGAAAGAGAGGGCACGGACTGAGCATAATCCATGGCTTCGATCAGCTGTTTTTGTTCCTTTTCCTTTAATGCTGCCAGTTCAACTGCCGGATTGAAGGAAATCAGTTCATCGTCTAACTGCTGTAAAAGCTCTGGAATCAGGTTCGTAAGAGTAATATATCTTTGCACCTGCTTTGGACTTTCACCTGTTTCTTCTGCGATTATTTCCACTGTTCTCTTTCCTTTTAAATTGTGGTCGATTTGGCTACGCGGTCTTCCTGCAGTCCTTTTCATAGCATCATTCTTCATTTTGTAAGCAAAAGCTTTCTCGCTGTAACTGATCCGTTCTCTTTGCAGATTAGCATCTACCATTTTAATAATGGCTTCTTCATCGTTCATAACTCGTATAATCACCGGTACTTTTCGATATCCAAGCTGCTGAGCCGCATATTTTCTTCTGTGGCCTGAGATAATTTCATATACTCCATCCGGCACTGGCCTTACGATCAGCGGATTCAATACACCATACTGTTTGATACTGTCCTTCAGGAGATGCATTTCTTTATCGTCAGTCACTTTAAATGGATGGTCTTTAAAAGATCTGAGTCTTTCAATCTCAATTTCTATGACTTTTTCATCCTCAAACAGCCTGTTTGATTCGTTTTCTTTTTCTGCCATTGAACTCCTCCTTTTCCTGTAATCCAAACAACATTTGCTGCAACACGGATTGTTCCGCTTACGCTTCCACAATCCTGAGAACATTCGTATTTCGCATTATCATGCTCCATACTCATGTTCTTGCGGGTCGCTAATAGATTCTTCTTCCTTTGTGCAAGCACAGTCATCAGAATCTATTGCTCCCCTGTTGCATCAAAAAATGCCCGTTTAGATTAGATTCTTATATTTGAATCTGATCCAAACGAGCATCCCGTTTGCATTAGCTACAGCTAATGAAATATTCTATTGTTTCAGCTAATGGATGTTTGCAGAAGTTCCTTTCAGCGAGGGATTTTACTCCATTTTACCTTGTTTTACATCCCCGATCTGAGGTTTCAACAGGAACGAACCCTGATGTTAGCAGAAAGTCCATTTTTTCCTGTTTGCAAAACAGCATTTTTGATTAGCTGCCAGCTAACAAAAATCACTTCAAATTAGCTGGAAATTCATTCCCTGCCTGCCTTTTCTTATCTCATCGCAAAGAAAAAAGCGGCTCATGACATAGCATTTTCTGCTAATCATTACCGCTTTTTTAGTAACCGTCCCCTGCGGGAATCGAACCCACAGCTAGCGCTTAGGAGTAGACCCGATTCGACATCGGCAAGTGACACCTGATACTAAAAAATGCTTGGAAATACAGGCTTTTTCAGTATTTCCAATCCCATCTGATACCATGCTGTGATAGCTGATTCAGAGGGATTTTACAACGTCCAACTGGCTCTAAATTAGCAAGCCGTTCGATTTTTGGCGGACGTTTTGAATACAAGAAAATGTCACTATGTATCTGCTCGTTATGCGGAATGATAGGAAATCCAGTTCATTCTCGTGTGGGACCGCTGGTGTCACACGACACCAATTTAAGTCTGTTTAATATATCATTTCAAACCGAATTTTTCAACCAGAATTATTGAGAATTTCAAAGGTTTTTTCAGACTTTATGATTGTATGTAATGCAGACCTGCCGAAGCAGGTCTAATTTTTACCGAAGCATTCGTTCACGATCTTCGGCACCAACCATGTAAGCACCTTTAGCGAGAGCATCTCTTGCCATAATCTCCGCAACCTCAACTCTGTCAAATAATCTCCATAACCGCTTTTCTTCTGGTGTCAGCTGGTGGCTTCTGTCAAACAGATGATTTAATCCAAGCCCTTCAATAAGAGCATTCTTTGCAGCTGAATACTCCTTAGCCCGTTCTTCGTATTCGTCATTACGCTGTGATGATAATTTCTCAATGTCATCAGCTCTCATGCGCTCATAGTATTCATCCATGAACTCCATGTTCATCTAATTCACCTCTTAAAACAAAAAAACAAGGACAGACCCTCTTACAGCTTTATCAGCTATGTAAAAGGGTCTGTCCTTGTTTCGTTATAGATTCTTTGCCAGCGTTTTCAGGAGTGCGCTCATTTCCGGGTTCTGTAAGAGTCTCATCAGAAGTGCCGTATCATCGTCCTGTGTGACTTCTGGCACCTTTTGTACCGGTTCAGGGGTTGCAGTCCTACCAGAATAGAAAGCTGCTTCCAGACGTTCTGCATTCAGTCTGCGGTCATCGTCGATGATGTGGGAATAAACATCTGCTACCATCTTGACTTGTGCGTGACCTGAATCGCCCTGAACGGATTTCATATCGCCGCCATTCAGCTTCAGCTTGTAGGTGATACTGGAGTGGCGAAGACTATGGAAAACTACTTTTGGAAGTCCATTCTCCTCGATCAACTTATTGAAAGCACGGTTGATAACCTGACCCTCAATCGGCTTGCCGTTGGAAGAACAGAATACTAAATTGAAGTCTGTAAACTCGTCACCGAAAAGGTCTTTCAGCTCTTCGATGTCAGCCTTACGTTGAACCAGCATTTCTGCCACAGTCTTCGGGAGAAATACCTTGCGGACACTGGTTTTGGTTTTAGGTGTTTTGAGTACCAGTGCGGTGTGGGTGCTTGCAAAGGTGGGTGGGAATTTGAACAGAATATCTTTGCCGTTAAGATCTGCCATCGCTTCACGATTTACTCGTTGCAATTCTTTCTCAACGAAGATACTTGCCTGACCAAGCTCTATGCTTGCAGGTGAGATGTCCACGCAGTCCCAGGTAAGTCCCAGAAGCTCTCCCATTCGCAAGGAACAGGAGAACGCAAGATTGATTGCCAGACGAAGAATATCATCGTCACAGGCTTCCAATGCCTTTAGAAGAACTTCTGCTGTCCAGATGTCTCTGGTCTTGTGTTCTTCTTTTGGCAGCGTGGCGTGTTCTACCGGATTTCTGGTCATCAATTCCCATTTTACTGCCTGGTTGAACGCATTACGCAGAACCTTATGAATCTCTCTGATAGTATGCGGAGTCAGATACTCGTTACGAGCTTTCACATACTTTGTAGACACAGCCTTCACAGTAAGCAAATCTCTGTAATACTTATCCATGATTCTCGGAGTAACATCCTCCAACTTCATATCACCGATAAGTGGGCGAATATAATTGGAAATCAGACTCTTACGGCTTTCGTAAGTGGACATTGCCCAGGTGTTCACGCCGTAGATTGACATATACTCCTCCAAAAGATCATTGACGGTTTTGGCAGAGGGCGGGATAAAGGTTCCTGCTTCCTGCTCATATTCGACCTGCAACTTTCTTTTCTTGGCTTCGGCATTGGTGTCAAAGGTTTCCCACTTTTGACGCTTATTGCCATTCTCGTCGGTGTATGTATAAACTACGGAATACTTCTTTTTTCTCTTAACGATGGATGCCATAAAATCAACTCCTTTCCAATCCATCCTCCGCTACCAGCCGGTAACGGTTTTGGTTCTGATACCACTTCATAAAGCTCTCTTTTGTGGCTCGGTTGTGTCTGCCAACTCGGATAAGCTCAAAGCAGCCCTTGGCGGCTATGCCATATACATTCTGCCGATGAACTCCGAGCATTCTTGCAATCTCCGGTAGCCCGTAGGTTACAGCCACAATCTCCGCATCCTTTTCCTGATCCTCGATTGTACGGTAATCACTTTGTGAAGCATACCAGCGTTCAAAGCTGTCCTTAGTAATTCTTCGCTTGCCCAGCACCTCTACGATTTCAAAGTGACCTTTGGCAATCAGCTCATAAGCAGTCGCTTCCTTTAGACCAAGGCGCTGACCAAGCTCCTCAACAGAATATGTAGTTTTCTTCAATTCCTCTCCGGGAGGGGTTCCATCAACCTTTTGATATTTGAACTGATTGGCATACCAACTCTCGAAGCTGTCGATCATCACCCTCATGTTGCCGCCGACAGTAATGGTCTTGAAATAGTTTTTCTTGATGAGCCAGTACGACTCAGTTTTGCAGAGACCAAGTAATCTACCCATTTCAGGAACAGACATACTCGTGCGTTTTCTCGCATTTTCCATCCAAATAACCTCCTATGTAAAAATGTAGCCATGTGTTTTCTTGTCATGGCTACATTTTATCGAACTCCTGATTTATTTTGAAGTTTGTCGCTGGGTAGCACGACATCCTTGACAAATCTCAATTTTGGTGATCCAACCACTCATCAAAGCTCTTTTTGGAGATTCTGATGCTGCCGCCGATGCGGACACTGTGAAAGGCATTCTTCTTTACGAGGTTGTATGCGCTGGTTCTGCTGATACCCAGGATGTCTTGGATTTCATCAACCGTATAGGTTCTTTTATCAAACTGGCCTGCGGATGCAGCCAGAGTTTCTTCTGTACGCTGATTCATAGCAGCGATTCTTTCTTCAAACATTTATGTTCACTCCTTGGGATTCTTTCTGTATTTATATGCTGCGGAGCCGGTTTGCTTTTTAAGCTGCTCCATAGCCAAACTAATGGACAAGGCTTTCTCAATCGCCACCATCTCATGGGGCGTAACCTTACCTAAGTAATTATCAATTCTGCACTTGTCAATCGTGCGGATCTGCTCCAGCTGCACCACAGATGCTTCACGGAAAGCAGGATTATCTTTAATCAAAAGATGAGTCGGCATATTCTCCTTTTTACGGATTCTGGTCGTAACCGTTGCTACAATCAGCGTAGGAGAATGCTTATTGCCGGTATCGTTCTGAATTACGATCACCGGTCTTGTCCCACCTTGCTCGGACCCAACTACCGGGTCCAGATCAGCGAAGTAAATATCGCCACGACGATATACCCAATCTTCTTTCATCATTCGCCATGACCTCCTTTCGTTGGGTATGTAACAAATGACTGCCCGAAATCAATCGGGCAGTCATTCCAAAATCTATGTGTCCCATATTTGCCACGCAGTCCCTGGGAAAGAGGACGGTTGCCCTCAGGGAACCATCGAACGGCTGATAGCGAATCAGCTCCATAGGAGTCTAACCTCTGCCGGGTTCTCCGCCAGCTCCGTAGAGAAGTATCTTTAACCCTGCTGTTTTCATTGCCGTACTGGTAGCTGCCCAGTATTTACAAGCCGATATTGATCGCTGATACCGGAGGAGAGACAACTGCTTTAATATAGGAAGAAAGTCATTCTGTTTCTCTTTCCGATACGTCACGGCGTACCGCTGATGTGGCTGATGCTCTCGCACCGACAGCAGGAACGTATTCGATGATTGTCTATGCAGTTTTCAACGAATCATGAAAGCTTATCTCAGCCTGTAATGAAAATAGGGGATTGACTCCACTACTTTTTTAGCTGTCTCTTATACACATCTCCGAGCCC
>NZ_JBQHWS010000108.1:0-11920 GCF_052063845.1 Blautia sp. HCP3S3_D9 | reverse complement strand
TTGTAGCACATGACTGCATAGGATGCTCCCTGTGGGAAATCCAGTTCGTCTGTAGGTGTTGAAGGTTCAAGGATGATGCGAACGTCCAGGTCTTTTTTGTCTGCTTCTGTTTTCAAAGTGTCGATGTCATCCTCGCAGTCCCAGTATGCACTCCAGACTGTAAGTTCATCCGATGCCTCTGCCAGATTGCTGATCTCTTTTTCTGCGCTGTCATCATGTAAATCTGAAACTGTTTCTGAAATCTCAGACTTTTTTTCAGTGCCGCCGCACCCGGGAAGTGAAAAGCAGACTGCTGCCAGCACTGTCAGGATTCCTGTCTTTTTCAAACTATGATATTTCATTTCTTTCCTCATATCATATCTTAATTTTCTGCTCAGACGGATAAAATTATCTGCCTGAGCAGTTGATCTGATTCATGTAATCACAATACTGTTTCTATTTATCACAAATTCTCAATAAACCAGTTCAAAATCTTATTAAACTCAGTTCCTGCCGTATCCAGCAGTTTCTCGCCTCCGTGAAGGCTGTTGTCAAAGACAGTCTGGTCATTTTCCTTTATCGCGAGATTCTTAAAGACACCGTCATAGACATCATCTGCGACATTTCTCTGGCTGTATCCCCATCCGCCCCAGCTTGCTCCGAGACTGATCAGTCCTTTTCCCTGTACAGAGACTTCGACTGCTCCGGTGATATCTTCTCCGTTGATCAGTACATGAAGTTCCTGGCCTTTGAGAGTGATCTTTATTTCAGTATCTCCCAGTTCATTGATCTGGATATCCGGAACATATTCCTCAGCACCTTCTGCAACAGATTTTGTTTTCTGTTTTTCGGCATCTTTGGCTGCCTGATAGAATACCAGGCTGTCTGCGGCACTGTCTGCAAATCTGCCGCGCATATTGAATTCTGCTGCAAGAGAATCTCTCTTGTCTTCTTCTACAGATATTCTGTCTTTGGCATCGGTAAGATCATGGAGGTCTTTTTCAAAAAGTGTGTCAACTGATCCGCCATTCTTCTCTGCCACTACCAGATGGTTATTCTGAAGTGCTACGGAAATATATGTCTGATGTTTCTCGTCTGCTCTCAGATAAATGGTCTGGGAACCGATTTTATTTCCCTGAAGTTCAGCGGAAATTTCTGCATCTTCTGTCTCAGAGTCTTTCAGATTGAGGATGCCCTCGCCTTCCGGAAGACTGGTGAAGATAATATTGTCTTTCTTGAATTCTGCCGCGCCGGATTCTAATGTCCATGCCTTTGCCGCTTCTTCTGCACGTTTTCCATCACCTGTCACGAATTCAATATTCTCTTTCTGCTCGTCCGGAAGGTCATCCCAGATTCGCATAAGAAGGTGATTGGTGCTCCAGTATGCCTGAGGCTGTATTCTTGTCAGATCATGCATGGATGAGTCCTTTGTGTTGAAAGCAAAACCGTCTCTGTTAAAGTTGAGAGAAAAGAGGTCTTCGATGTTCTCCGCATTGGCTTCGCTTACACTCTCAGTATTTCCAAATCTGCCGGTATTCGAATGCATAATGCAATATACTTTTGGTACATAGCCAAATTCACTGCTGTAAATCTGTTCCATATAGCGGTAATCCTGCGTGATCCTGCTTTCCATGGCATCTTTTGATTCTATCGGAGTGCCGTCTTCGTCACGTATATAGTCCATGAGATAATGGTTATAGTTTCTTCCCAGATACTGGTTGACTCTTACGAATTCATCACTTGTCATCTGACCGAGGAAACGATCGTAACGGTCATAACTGTTGATATAAGAAAGTCGGTAGCCATTGGTTCCAAGTTCCCAGAATCCGCTGTCTACCAGTTCTTTCAGGTCTTTTGTGGACAGGAACTTCGGATCTTTTTCTTCAAATTTATCTGCATAGCTGAGGATGGTTGCTTTGTAATTGTACTTTTCAAGGATCTTTCTTGCAAAAAGAGCTGTATCCCTGCGGCCGTCCTCAAACAGGAGAAATAAAGCTTTGTCCGGAAGTGCGGTTCCTTTTTCATAATAATTGATCACATCTTGTCATCATTCTTCACGACTCGGAATGTACTTCCCACGATCTTGCATCCGCTGACATTTGCAGCTTCTTCTGTTTCTTCTTCTGCGGAATCGGAAGGCATGAAGATCACGGAAGAATCGATTCCATATTTCCACTTCACATATGTTTTCCAGCTGTTTATATAATTGACTACAGAGTCAAATGTCTGAGGATAATCAGCGGATACCCTGTAGGAAATGCCAATCTCATGTCCGTCTTCTATAATGTGTTCGATTTCAGTCTGACATGACATAAGTTCTGTGAGTGTAATGAAGAATGTGGCTTTTCCATTTTGTTCTTTTACCAGATCTGCTGCATCCAGTACTGCTGATTTATGATTGAATCCGTAAAATACGAAGCTCATTGCTCTCTCTGTTGTTGATACAGAAATCTGAGTTTCTACTGTCTGGTGAGCGTTCTTCTTTCTCATGGAACTAATTTCTTCGGCTGACAGTACAGGAATATTTCCGGCTTCATCCATGACAGATTTTATATCTGTCACTGTAAGTTCCGCTTTGGATGCTTTCTCCTGCAAATCTGAGATATCTTTTTCTATAATATTTTTATCTGTCAGATCTGCGACATCGATCAGATACAAGGCTCCTGCGGACGCAGTTTCCGGATTCTCCGGGCAGATTACTCTGATATTCAGAAGTTTCGCTACAATACAGATATTGTCAATGTTTTCATTATCCTCTGTCAGATATAGCTTTGTGCCGTAATGCTGTCTTCATTCTGGATTGCTTCAGTAATTCCCCGAAGATTTACCACAAGGATCGTCTCTCCGGAAATACTGCCAAGATAACTTTCTGCATCCGACTGGTTCTGGAAGCTGTCAGCATCTAGCACATGATCCGCATTTATAATTGCATCATATCCACTTACTGCTGCCGCATGTAAAATATCGCTGGTGAGTTTCGTACTGCTGCAGTAAATATATGGAACCTGTACATCTGCCATTGTGGAGAGTTTTTCTCTTGATCGAAGCATTGTCTCGATCATCTCTCTGGAAGTTCTGTTATGTACATTTCCTTCGCCACTGGTTCCATTACTGATCAGTTCGTAGTTATCTGTCAGAAGGTCATTTACAAAATCTTCGTTCTCCATTCCATCTGCGGAAGATAATGCAAAAGAAGCTTTCACACCGCTTTTCTCGATTATCTGGAGGATTTCATTATTGATGTCTGCTTCCTTTGTAACTCCGACAAATAGAATAGCGATTTTATTTTCTTTGGACTCTGTATTATCCTGAATTACACCTGACGGGTCTGTGGAATAGAATTTCTCATATGCCTTATCTATCTCATTTCCGTCAGTTTCTATTCTTCCGTCAACGTATGCAGTTGCGTCCGAAGAATAGGACTTGTTTCTGAAGTATACTGCCCAGATTCCTGCTGCGATAATAACCAGTCCTACCAGCACAACGATCAGGACATAACTTCGGGTTCTTTTCTCTTTTATAGACGCCACACTGTAACACCTGCGCTCTCCAGTTCCTGAACCGGCCACTGACCTTTTACATCAATGAGGACTCTGCCGTGAGAACTTTTTTCTGCCGGATCTGTTTTCTGCCTGTCAGCAGTGCTCGAATCAGTATCCGTTTCCTGTCTGAACAAGCTCAGCAGTCCTTCTGTTCCAAGCTCTGCAAATTCTTTATGTGATACTGCGTGTATGATACAGTCGGCATTCTTTACTTCATTTAATGGTACCAGATCAATTCCGTATGCATTCTTTACCATCTGTGGGTCTGCCTGCGGATCTGTTACTTTTGGCTCAATATCGTATTCGCGCAGTTTGTTGATCACATCCATTACTTTTGTGTTACGGATATCCGGGCAGGTAACACCCGGGTAAACGGTGCTCTCATATACGACGATTGCTCCTTTTTTCAGGTTTCGACCGACTGTCCTGCTGGCTTCTATCACTGGAGTAAGGTCCGGTGTTTTGTCTCCGTTAATCGGGGTTGGGACTGCAACAATGATAAAGACAGCGTCCTGGATATTCTTTTCATCATCTGTAAAGAATACCTGGCTTTTGGAAAGTTTCTCATCTCCTACTTCATGGGGGAGGTCTCTGCCATCTTTGTACTGCGCTATTTTGTCGCTGTTTGTATCAAATCCGGTTACCTGAAACTTCTCTGCAAAAGCGACAGCAAGCGGCATTCCTACATAACCCAGACCGACTACTGCCAGTTTCTCTTCTTTGTTCTTCAGCTTACTGTATATATCGTTATCCAAAGATTTCCTGCTTACTTTGTAACCAGTAACTACAAAGATTCTGTACTGTGTTGTTATTTTATCTTCTGTTTATGTCGATTTTGTGTCTTTTTGGATTTTTCCTTTTTAGATTTTCTGGTAAATTTTGTTTTCATTCCAGAGCAAGTGTATTATCCTGAACTTTTTGCATTTTATTTCTGTACTTTTTCAAATCTGTATTTCTGCTTAATATCAGGATATTTCTCTCTGTCTACTTCACTCATGAACATATCGTATGGTCTGGCGCAGATTTTGAAAGGTGCGTAGAGTGCCTGATAGATCATCAACTTCTCACCGTTTTCTGTGTGATGAGCTACTGCCAGGACTTTGTAGAGATATTCAGAGGTGTCCGCGGATACCCATTCTCTTTTAAAATGCTGGACGATATCACCTACACGGATATCATGTTCCGGTGCTTCTGATGTATTCTCATCTTCGGTGTTGTCTGGTTCTTCTGGTTCGGTGTTGAGTTCCATGTATTCCTCTTTATCCAGAGAAACCGGGATACCAGAGCGACCATTGATATGGACACCGCCGTACCAGGTACCTGCGATTTCGAAAATATCGCCTACTTCGTATTCCATGCTGCAGTCATTGTTTTTCTTTATGATTTTAATCTTTGCCATTTTGTTATCTCCTGTATATAGTTCTTGTTTCCTGCATCTAGAAAAGTGCCCGTTTCACTTACAATTCTCATATGTGTATAATAAAATAAGCTGACTATCTGACAGTCATGATAAAGAATACAATTAGATTTTATATCATTGCTGCCAGTAGTCAGCTCATCTGTTATCACTGATCATAAAAATGAAACAGCGGAATTCTGTCTTACATTACAACTCTTTATATATAGTTATATTATTTTTTCTGATAAAGTCAAGTCCAAAATCATGTATGCTTTAAATAAGACCTGCACACACAAGCATTGTTATCACCATGATTATCATCATACCACAACACATTAAAAACACGTCCTGTCATGTATCCATAAAGTCTGTGATTTCCAGTAAGTCGTAGTGATATCAGCGATTCCGCTTCTATATATTTTGATGTCAAACGATCTTAAGCGCTTTTATTAAGATCGTTCACGATAATTGAATGATTTTGTTTCTCATCTTTAACAAGAATCTCGCTCCATGTTTGACTTTCAAAAGATTTTAAACGTGGAAATATTTCTGTCCAAATTACATTTCCTATATGTTCCTGTGAAAATGACCACATCTCCTGATCTGAATTTGCAAAAGACCAGGCTGGATTTTCTGAATAATATTGCTCAGGGTTTCCGCCCTGAGCAATACTTTTTCCCCTGGGAATTTCTCTCGGTCTGATTTGCTTGTTTTTCTTAGAGGCCGCCATAATATAATGCCATACTTTCTTTCGTAATTATATTATTGCATCCCATTCCAGATGGGACACCTTCTCTTGCTTTCATCCATGGATCTTCCATATGAGTTAACTGACTCAGCCACTGTGCATCATGTATTCCATAATGTTCCAGCACTTTGTCAATTGTATCTTTCTGATCATCAGTAAGATTCTCTTCCCCGCCTGTTTCATCTTTTGCACTGACAGAATATTTTCCCTTTGTCTTAAAAAACAGTTCCGGACATACAGGACCATTTGCCCATGCCTGAAAGTCTTCATTAAATAGAGGAGAATCGTCCCAGACAAGCGCCCATGCCTGAGAATAATAGCATAATTTCTGGAGTTTCATTGTAGACATTGTTCCTGATTTTTCCAGAATATACTTTGCTGTATCAAATACATTTGCCATTTTGTTTCCTCCCTTCTTTCTCGAACTATAGCATAGGATTCTTATTTTGAGTAGTACATCAATTATAAAACTTCAGTAAACTCAAAATTCAGTTACTGTTCACTCCGTTCTCAGTAACACGCTTCGCGATGCACAGAATTTATGCTAATCGCATAAATTCGCGCCGTATGTCTCGGGATTTTGGCATTTTCATGCCAAAACACCTCGCGGAATAGTAGCGAGTGAACAGTAACAAAATTCAATCTACATCAATTCCACTTCTTCCAGACATCTGGCTGGTAGCCTACTGTTGCCTGTTTTCCGTTTCTTACAACAGGGACTTTGATGATGTTCTGGTTTTCGAGGATTTTCTCTGCTTTGTCTTCTTCTGCGATGTAAGTGATCAGCGCCAGAAGGTCTTTGTCCTTGCAGTTGGTGTCTATGAGTTTGTCATAGCCGCCTACTGCCTGGCAGACGGAGTTGAATTCGCCTTTGCTTAAGCCTTTTTCTTTCATATCTATAAACTGATATTTGATCCCGCGTTCTTTGAAGTAGCGTTCGGCTTTCTTGCTGTCGAAGTTTTTCTTTGTTCCAAAAATCTGAATGTTCATAGTCTGTTTCCTTTTCTTCTTTAATATATGTAAAAATTATGCTGCCTTTTCTCATTGTCTGTTTACCATAATTTCACAATTTCTTCAAAATCTCACCACATATTTCTCACATTTTCCGGTTATATTATTACTTGTACAGAGCAAAGAGTAATTGCAAATAAAACTTTTTCTTTTTCATACTTTTGCCGGGGATCGATGAGGTTCCCGGCCTCCTTCTTTTTGTTCGGAATTTCTTCCTATTTTACCATGTATTAATTTGTCATACAACTGCCATCTCCCTGAATAAATAATTGCAGTCGGACAAATCTTCGCAACTGAAACAGGATACTTCCAGATTCGTTTAAACTTAGTCTGCCAAAATCTAACACATTATATAAACAAAATATTATCATATCCACGAATACCATTCCTATATCGCCGGCATAATAATTTTACATACCTGTTCTAAAAATTTCAGAATTTTATGTGAAATATTGTTGATAAATCTTTAACAAAAATCAAAAAACGGAAAAATGCTGTTGATTTTACACGTTAAATATGTATAATAGAAAAAGAGAAGCGATAATTATTCGCTTTTTTGGTAAGGTATCTTAAAGCCTGTTTAAGCAGGCACTTTCATTAACGAAGAAAAGAGGTTAAACGTAAGATGGCAAAAATCGATTTAAGCAAGTATGGCATTACCGGAACAACTGAGATTGTCTACAATCCTTCTTATGAAATGTTATTTGAAGAGGAAACTAAACCAGAGCTTGAAGGCTTTGAAAAAGGTCAGGTCAGCGAACTTGGTGCAGTTAACGTTATGACAGGTATCTACACAGGACGTTCTCCTAAAGACAAATACATCGTTATGGATGAGAACTCCAAAGATACAGTATGGTGGACAACAGACGAGTACAAAAACGATAACCATCCTGCAACTCAGGAAGCATGGACAGCAGTTAAAGAGATCGCTAAGAAAGAGCTCTCCAACAAGAGACTTTTCGTAGTAGATGCATTCTGCGGAGCTAACAAAGATACTCGTATGGCTATCCGTTTTATCGTTGAAGTTGCTTGGCAGGCACATTTCGTAACAAATATGTTCATCCAGCCAACAGCTGAAGAACTTGAAAACTTCGAGCCAGATTTCGTTGTATACAACGCTTCCAAAGCTAAAGTTGAAAACTATAAAGAATTAGGCCTGAACTCTGAAACAGCTGTAATGTTCAACATCACAACTAAAGAGCAGGTTATCGTAAACACATGGTACGGCGGAGAAATGAAGAAAGGTATGTTCTCTATGATGAACTACTTCCTTCCATTAAAAGGTATGGCTTCCATGCACTGCTCTGCAAACACAGATATGAACGGCGAGAACACAGCTATCTTCTTCGGTCTTTCCGGAACAGGTAAAACTACTCTTTCCACAGACCCGAAACGTCTCCTGATCGGTGATGACGAACATGGCTGGGATGACAACGGCGTATTCAACTTCGAAGGTGGATGCTACGCTAAAGTTATCAACCTTGACAAAGATTCCGAACCGGACATCTACAATGCGATCAAACGTAACGCTCTTCTTGAGAACGTAACACTTGATGCTGAAGGCAAGATTGATTTCGCTGATAAGAGCGTAACAGAGAACACTCGTGTATCTTATCCGATCAACCACATTCAGAATATCGTTCGCCCGATTTCATCTGCACCGGCAGCTAAGAACGTAATCTTCCTGTCCGCAGATGCTTTCGGAGTACTTCCTCCAGTATCTATCCTGACACCAGAGCAGACTCAGTACTATTTTCTGTCTGGATTCACAGCTAAACTTGCTGGTACAGAGCGTGGAATCACAGAGCCGACTCCTACATTCTCTGCTTGCTTCGGACAGGCATTCCTTGAACTGCATCCGACAAAATATGCAGAAGAACTTGTTAAGAAGATGGAAAAGAGCGGAGCTAAAGCTTACCTCGTTAACACAGGATGGAACGGAACAGGAAAACGTATCTCCATCAAAGATACTCGTGGTATCATCGATGCAATCCTTAACGGAGATATCCTTAATGTTCCTACTAAGAAGATTCCATTCTTCGATTTCGAAGTTCCTACAGAACTTAACGGTGTAGACACAGGTATCCTTGATCCTCGTGACACATATGCTGATGCAGCTCAGTGGGAAGAGAAAGCTAAAGATCTTGCTGGAAGATTCATCAAGAACTTTGCTAAATACGAAGGAAACGCAGCTGGTAAAGCACTTGTTGCTGCTGGTCCTCAGTTATAATTCCAAGAAATTAAATTGTCCAAGTGATATGAAAGGGATGCGAGTAATTCGCATCCCTTTTTTTGTACTGTTCCAAATATCAGACAACAAATTCTTTTGCTTTCCCTAGATTCATATCTGATTTCAGGTCCTTATATCATTTTATCTATTTCAATAAATTTGTTTATAATAATATTGATATCCCCTGCATCAAAAACTTATTGTTCTTAAAAGTAATGTTTTCTATTTCTGGTATTAATTTGTACACCATCCCACTTTCTTCTATTATTTTTTTACCAGAGTTCTAAGACTCTCTGCCACTTTCTTATATGCAGGTACCGGAACGTGGTATTCTTCGCCCATTCTTACTACTTCATAGACTAATCCGTCGATTTCGGACTGTTTTCCTGCCATGATATCTCTCTGCATGGATGTGGTTGCTTCCGGTGCTAGGTTGGAGAGAATTTTTAAATTTACATCTACCATGTCTTTCTGGAATGGGACTCCCATGGCTTCTGCGAGTGCGGTGATTTCTCTTATCATGGTTTTGAAGAGTTCTCTGGCTTCGCCTTCTTTCTGAAAGTCTGCGGCTGTGGCGTGGTAGTAGAGCCCTGCTGCACCGATTGGGGAAACGTAGGAGAATTTCTCCAGAGTTTCGCGGCGGATATTCTCGGAGAGGATTCCATCGATGTGGCTGTCGCAGAAGTCTTTCTGGATTTCTTTCAGTTCTGGTCTGGATTCTGCTTTGTCACGCACACCAAATACGATACGCAGGATCTGGCCGTGTTGGAGTAGTCTGCCTGGTTCTTTGATGTTTGCGGAGACGTAGATGCATCCGTCTGTTACAAGGAGCTCAGGAAGCTGTTTCTGCATCTTTCCGCCGGTTCCGTAGATGTTTAAGACCGGAATTACAATGGTTGTTTTCTTTGCGATCTGTTTGATAAATGGAATAGTTTCATCCAGGGAATAGCCTTTTACGCAGACAAAAATTACGTCTGGATGGTCTGTGTAATGTTCCATGTCTGTAGCCGGGATGGTGATCGTTTCTTCGGTTTTGTCCCACATTTTTTCTAAGGTAAGGCCCTGTTCCTGGATTGTTTTCAGGTGTTCGCCTCGGGCGATCAGAGTTACATCCTTGCCTGCTTCTTTCATATAATATCCGGTAACGCCGCCGGTTCCGCCGGCTCCGATGATTAAGTATTTCATAGTTTTTTCTTCCCCGCTTTCATAGTTTGTTTCTTATATTATCATAGCACAATTGTAATTTTTCTTCATTATATTTATGCATTACGTCGACATAATTTTGCATTGACAGTTTATTTTTTGACCTGTAATATCAATATATTAATATTTATCCAACTCTGACATCAGTGAAACGGATATAAACAATATGGCAATAATTATCCATACGATTAATTGTGCAAAGGAATCATCAAGATGGAACGATATCTGGAATTTAGAATAGATGAACAAACTGCAGAAATTAAAATTGAAGCATTCCTGAAAAAGAATGCAGGACTTACGAAACGACAGATCAGTCAGGCGAAGTTTCGACTGGATGGGATTACAAAAAACGGGATACGCTGTCGTGTGACTGAGACAGCATATCCCGGTGATGTGATCCGTGTTTGTCTGGAGGAAGCGCAGACTGCTTCTGCACATCTTGAAAATTATAATTTCAAAATCGGTAGTAAAACTCAAGCAGGCCTTCATTGTGATAAAGCTTCAATTCCAGTTTCCGAAGCTTCTCTTTCTCTGGATATTGTATATGAAGATACAGATATTTTGGCAGTTAATAAACCGGCGGGAATGGTTACGCATCCGACAGGAATACATTATGCAGACAGTCTCTCCAATCTTGTTGCCGATTACTTTCGAGAGAAAAATGAGTCTGTCTGCGTCCGTCCAGTAGGACGGCTGGATCAGGAAACTTCCGGGATTGTGATTTTTGCCAAGAATCAGGTGGCTGCTTCGAGACTTCAATCTGTAAAGTCTCCATGCAAGATCCATAAGCAGTATCTTGCTGTTGTATCCGGTGCTTTGCCTGTAGATGCCCCTGATGTCTGGCATACCATAAATCTGCCGCTGATACAGGACCCTGCGAATCATCTGAAAATGAAAACTGCTGCTGATCTTTCCTTACATTCCTCTGTATTATCAGGAAAAATCAAAACAGCAGTTACTCATTATCATACTCTCTTTACCAGTCAGGATTGGTCACTTGTCACACTTAAACTGGACACCGGACGTACCCATCAGATCCGTGTCCATATGTCTTCGACTGGGCATCCACTTCTTGGGGATTCGTTGTATGAAAAAAATATTACTGAAAAACAGTCACCTAATAAGGATGCAGATATAGCCCCAGTATCATGCTTGCAACATCCATTCAAACGTGCGGCACTTCATGCATGGAGAGTTTCTTTTCAGCATCCTTTCAAAGATGAATTTATCTCACTGGAAGCTCCATTGCCTTTCGATTTTCGTGAGCTGGTTTCATTTTTTGGCCCTGGCTCTATTTAAGCCTCAAGTTCTTTTATTAAATTTACCATCTCAATGGCACTGAGTGCACAGTCATAGCCTTTATTTCCTGCTTTTGTACCTGCGCGCTCAATTGCCTGCTCGATATTCTCTGTTGTAAGTACTCCGAATAATACCGGAACTCCTGTTTCCAATGACACTGATGCAATACCTTTGGAAACCTCGTTGCATACATAATCATAATGGCTGGTATTTCCACGGATCACTGCACCAACACAGATCACAGCATCATATTTTCCACTTTTTGCATTTTGGACGCGATCAGCGGGATTTCAAAAGCACCTGGCACCCAGGCTACCTGAATATCTTCTTCCTTTACATTATGACGTGTCAGTCCATCCATTGCACCGCTTACCAGTTTAGAAGTAATGAACTCATTGTATAATGTACCCATAACAGTGGACACGCGAATTAGTGTAGTACCCGTTTTACGGACACCCACACAAGACATGCCCCTGTTCTTAGACACTGTTCCCATGTGAACCCTTTTT
>NZ_JBQHWS010000107.1:0-12063 GCF_052063845.1 Blautia sp. HCP3S3_D9 | reverse complement strand
TAATGTTTTTGTCGTACAGGGTCACTTTCCTTTGTAATGTTTTGGGTCAAATTCATTATACATCAGAAAGTCCTGTACGATATTTTTTTATGAAAAAGTTGTAAAGTGGTGTTCTGATTGCAGAGTTTTCAAATAAGTCGGAGCATAGGGCTTTCCTTTTTCATCACGATAGGAAATCTGTTCATTCTGCCACTGGATAATATCTTTCGGACGAATATCACGCATTTTCTTGTCCTTGAAATAGGGCAGCAGCTTTGTCCTCAAGATATGCTCTTTTGTCAGCCAGGTATTGTGTTTCAGCTTCGGCTTCATATCTCTTGTATATGCCTGAACAAATTCCTCGAAAGTCATATCCAAGTCAGCCGCTTCTTTCATACGGAAATGCCGTTCCCACTCTGTTGCTTCCCGTTTGGTCTTAAATCCCCTCTTAACTTTCCGGCAATTCTTACCAGTCCAGTCATAATAGTGAAAGGACACATACCATGTTCCCCGCTGTTCGTCTTTGTACGCCGCCATAATCTCACTCCTTTCCTAATTCGCCTGCGCCATGCCATAAAATTTTTCTTCATAGTATTTTCTGCTCACTCGTCCGGCGATTGTGATAAAACCTTTTGCTTCCAGTTCTTCGTTCATCTGCCGCACCAGCTTATAAGCAAATGGTTTGGAAATGCCTAATTCCTGAGCCACTTCTCCGGCCGTTACAAATAAATCATTTTTCAAATACACGTCCTCCTTATAGCTTTTTTGTTAAATCCCATATTTGCATTATACTTAACATTTATGTTATTGTCAATAACTTATTTGTTAAACTTATCTTTTTTATTAAATTTAGCATTTCTGATAAGTCGTTATTGCTCTATTATTTCATATATGCTACAATATAAAAAACAGCAAAAGCTTAAAAAGGGGAAGTTATGAACTATACAATCCGGACAATGAAAAAGCAGGAATTTCCATTGCTTGAAGATTTTTTATATGAAGCAATCTTTATTCCAGAAGGTATGGAAGTTCCACCCAGAAGTGTTATTTCCTTACCAGAGTTACAGACTTATATTAAAGATTTCGGACTATTAAAAGATGATTTTGCGTTAGTTTCAGAAATAGAAAAACAAATCGTTGGTGCTGTTTGGGTACGCATTATCAATGATTACGGACACATTGACAGCAGCACTCCCTCTCTTGCAATTTCTCTCTATAAAGACTACCGAAAACATGGAATAGGAATTGCCATGATGAAAGAAATGCTGAATTTGCTTAGAAATCATGGATATAAAAGTGTTTCTCTTTCTGTCCAAAAAGCAAATTATGCTGCCAAAATGTATCAAAAATTAGGATTTAAAATTGTAAATGAAAATAAAGATGAATGGATTATGATATGCCATTTATAGATTTCAGAAAGGACATAGATTATGTTACTAGGAGAACGAATAAAAAAAATCCGCACATTCCGAGGACTGACACAACGGGAATTAGGCTTAAAGCTAGGATATGAAGAACGCAATGCTGATGTTCGTGTAGCCCAATATGAATCCGGCTATCGGGTTCCCAAAAAAGATACACTCATAGAAATTTCTAAAATTTTGAACGTCAATTATATAAACTTTGTTACGGAAGTTCCTGGCTGCGCCGAAGATATTATGCAAACTTTCTTCTGGCTTGACGAGGACAACCGCAATGCTTTTCATCTGTTCCAGCTTGTCCGCAATCCTGGCAAGTGCAATTCCTTCGATGATAAGTCTGTCCGATATAATGATACTGATGAATGGCCCGCTCATGCCCCTGTCGGTATGTGGATTGATTACGGTCTGGTAAATGAATTTCTGCGTGAATGGTGTCTGCGGAAAGAACAACTAAAAAGCGGAGAAATTTCAGAGGACGAATATTTTGAATGGAAAATCAACTGGCCTGCTTCCAGCAGCAGCGTTGATGAACAGGGAAATGACAAGAAAAATAACAGTTATGATTGGAGAAAATATAATGGATTATAATAATATTTATAATTTTAAAAACGCTCTTGTGCCTCACCGCCCATTGATGTTATTGCTTTAATAGGTAGGGAATTAATTGCTGTAAGACCCGACAGGCGCAATCCCCGCTACTTAAGAGCAAGGACTGCAACTACATTCCAATACCGATAAAATATTCATATCTTGATATTTTTTCAGTAGGCAGATTCCCCAATCTGTCTGTTTGCCATGCCTGAATTATTTATCTAGAGACGCAATACGAGAACTGTATCAAGAAATTCATAATTTCCCGGCTCTTCTAGTATATCATAATTCTTATCTTAATGATAGCTACCTACCATTGGTGCCTGACACTTTGTATAGCTTTTATCCGTTGTAACACTCTCATATCCTGCTTTTTCTGCTTTCAATATTATCATGTCCTGAAGCGTAAGAAAGTCCGCATGATATTTTTCTGCAATCTTTTTTTCGATTCTTTCTGTCTGTTTTATTCCCGGAATCCAGTTTTCATACATTCCGGGATATGGCACTATAAATGGCGACATACAGATAAGCTTTGCATCCGATTGCTCTGTAATTTCTTTCACAATGGCTTCATAACAGGCTTCAAACTGCTGTTCTTCCAGACTCTTTCCTGTATTCATCATAACTCCGACGTCATTGCATCCTATCAGAATGCTTACGACATCCGGTCGTTTTTAAATGCATTCCTTCTCCAATATACGTTTCACTCCATGAATCGTGAATCCATCATGTCCTCGATTCATAATGTCGTACTTCTTCCTTCCGCCGTCACTGTCATTCAACTTCTCAGCCACCATATTCACATAACCGTTTCCCAGTGGATTTTCTAAAAAGCAATGACTGGCATCTGTAATACTGTCACCTAAAAATATAATCTTTTTCATCTGTCCTTAACACCAAATAGCCTTATACTATAAATTGCATGAATTATAATTCCTGTCCGTCCTTAATTACCATCTTAAGCTCCAAATTCTCGTCTAATAATACGATATTCGCTTTCTTTCCCGGTGCGATCGAACCATATGTATCTTCAATTCCAAGACTCTTAGCCGGATTGATCGTCGCACATGCTACAGCCGTCTCAAGCGGGATCTCCATCTTCTTAACTACCGTACGCATACAGTCTGCAAGGTTTGTAACAGATCCTGCAAGTGCTCCATCAGATACCAGTGTTGCATGATTACCGACTACTTTTACATCCAATCCACCAAGTGTATACTGTCCGTCCGGCATTCCGGTCGCACGCATACTGTCGCTGATCAGGATCATACGGTCTGCTCCCATCATCTTGAACGCTGCTCTCACCATCGATGGATGGATATGTACACCGTCACAGATAATCTCTGCCATTACATGTGCACTGTCGGACACTGCTCCTACAACACCCGGTTCACGGTGAGTGAATGCAGGCATCGCATTAAAGAGATGTACGGCATGATTTGCTCCGGCATCGAATGCTGCTTTCGCATGTGCATAATCCGCATTGGTATGTGCAAGCGAAATGTTCACTTTATCTTTCATTGCTTCTACAAATGCAACTGCGTCCTCACTTTCTTCCGGCGCAAGTCCTACAAACTTCACAAGGCCTTCCGAAGCATCAAGGAATCTCTGACAAATATCCGTATCACAAGGCATGATATTTCTTTCATCCTGCGCTCCTTTTTTCACCGGGCTGATGAACGGGCCTTCCATGTTCACGCCAACAAGATCCGCTCCCTTCGGATTCTGCTCTTTTTTGTATTCTGCTGCTGTTCTTAAGATATCTTCCAGTTCTTCTACCGGAAGTGTCATTGTTGCTGGTGCGATTGTTGTAACACCCACAGAAGCCTCATATTTTGCAATATTTTCAATAGCCTCTTTACTGTTATCACAGAAGTCATCTCCCATACACCCGTGGAAATGCAGATCGATCAGTCCCGGAATTGCGTATGCCCCCTGTCCGTCAACGACTTCTTCCCCCGGCATATCCGGTACGTTTTCTGTCGTGTAAATGCTTTCGATCTTGTCATCGTGAACAACAATGCCGCCTGCTGTAAATTTTTTGTCTCCTGTATAGACAATTACATTTTTGATTATCATTTTATATATCCTCCATTTTATTTTTTCCCAACATACCTCTTAACATTCTAAAAACTCCTGTGCATCCCTTCTCCTTCTTCCAGTGCACGCAGTGTATTATCATGCAGAACTTCTTTTTCATATTTATCCTGTTCCAAATAGTAAGAATAGATAATATCAAGCATGACCAAAATCGGGAACTGCGGTGAGATTACATTCCCATGATTCAGGTGTCTGAGTGATGGAATCAGAACAACTTCTGTGCAGAACTGCTCGAAGCCACCCCGGTTGTTCGCCGTAAAAAGAATTGTTTTCGCACCTTTCCGATATGCTTCTTTCAGAAGAAACAAGACCTCTTCCTTGGATCCGCTGATACTGATTCCGAATACGAGGCTTCTTCTGTCCTGGAATACCGCCTGCATACGCATCATATCTCTTTCTACCAGCGAATCAATATCCACACCAATTCGCATAAAACGCAGTTCCATCTCTCTTGCTGCCAGACCGGAACTTCCGGTTCCGCACACGAACACACGCTCCGCCTGATTCAGACATCTGCTGATCCTTGCAATCTGCGCCTCATCCACCAGACTGTAAGTCTTATTCAGAAGTTCCTGATATGCATTCAGGATCATTCGCGTATTACCGGTAATGGATTCCTGCTTTTCTACAAATGTCTCTTCATACTGATAGATGAATTCTCTGTATCCGCGATATCCGCATTTCTTCGCAAATCTGGATAACGACGCTTCTGATACGAAGAGTCTCTCGGAAATGGATTTTGATGAAAAATCCACTTTCTTTCTGTTCTGTATAAAAAAATCTGCGATATTCCGTTCCACTGTCGTAAATTTATCATAATTCGATTCTATGATCGGAACGACTGATTTTACATAATATTCCATATCTTACTATTCCTGCTTCTTTATTTTATAACTCCAGACTATGCATGTCTTCCCTGAAAATGATAGAATGCGCCTAACATACCGGCATTGTTCTGGTTTTTGGCAAATGCGATACTTGTATGCTCCCACATGCTGGACACCAGGTATTTTTCCACTGCTTTTTCAATCTTGTCCTTCAGGAATGCTTCCTGCGCCATGATTCCGCCGCCAAGTACGACAACTTCCGGATTCACTACATAACAGATATTGGCAATACCTTTCCCAAGTACATCCGTCATCTCATCAATTGCACGGTTACAGATCTTATCACCTTTTTTTGCCTCTTCAAAAATGCGATATCCGCTCCAATTTTCTGCCGGTTCTCCCTTCCATGCAGCAACCTTCTTCGTCAGAATACTGGCTGCTCCGAGTGTCTGGAAATCGCTGTCATCCATATGCATATATCCGACTTCACATGCGCTGTTACTGAATCCGTGGAACACCTCGCCATTCAGCAAAATACAGCCGCCGATTCCGGTTCCGATTGTCAGCATCACAGCCGCCTTACTTCCTGCCGCCGCTCCTGCTTTGTACTCAGCAAGTCCCGCACAATTCACATCATTTTCCACTTCACATGGAATTCCGAATCGTTCTTCTACCGTCTTTTTGAATGCCGTTCCGATATAATTCGGGATCAGCGGTGCCGAATAGAAGATTTCACCTTTCTCAATGTCAACCATACCGGCTGTAGAAATACACACACCTGCGTCTGCCTCTTCTTTTAATGCTTCTACGATACCGATGACTTTATCAAGGATCGCCGGTCCGCCTTTCTGCGCTTCTGTCTTCATTTCTTTCTTTAACAATACTTCTGCATCTTCGCTCACAATACCATATTTGATTGCTGTGCCGCCGATGTCAATACTAATATATTTTTTCATCTCTGCTTTGCCTCTTTCATTTTCCTTCATTATACTCGTTCAGCCAGAAAAGGACAAACCGTTCTTTTATGGTTTGCCCTCGACTTTTTCTGATTAAATCTTTACTTTAAATATTGCCTTTTTAATGGTTTCCGGTTCCTGAACCTGAACCGCTGTTCTGTGTCCGTCACTCGGATAACAGATCAGGAAATCTCCATCTGTCAGGACTACGGAAGAATTCTTTTCCCCATCCATCGGAAGAAAATCATCTTTTTCCACAAAATCTTTTAATTCCATATTCTGAATGAAGTTCAGATCGATCTGTTCATTTCCATGGATCATTACATGGACGTCCAGATAATTTTTATGTGCTTCCCAGAAACGTTCTTCCGGTGTTGTTGTTGTATATTCTACGATATTGACAAACAGTCTGTCACCATCGATTTCATGACTTCCCTTTTCATAAGATGCAAGGTCGTGTGTCTTTGCATATTCAAAGCACTCTTTTACCTGTTCTTCTAAGAATGGGAATTCTGATAAATTATTGATATTTCCAAAAATCACGAAAATCGTCACTCCTTCTTAGTTTTTGTAAATGGTTGTGTTAGGAGCAGGTACGGAATTGTCTCCTTTTGCCTTTCTCCAGATGATACTTGCCGGGATACCAATTACCAGTGATACTACAATTGAGATGATTGAGTATGACCAGATTGATACGTGATCAGCAGGTACGAAGTATTTGATGTATACCATTACGCCTGATGCAACGATGAATGCACATACTGCACCAAATGTATTGGCAACCTTTGTAAATGCTCCAAGGATAAATGTTCCGATCAGGATACCAAGTACCAGTCCCATGAATCCATTGAACCATTCGTATGCAGATTTTACTCCGCCGTTAGCCAGTACCATAGCAACTACGATTGCGAAGATACCAACGATCAGAGATACATACTGTCCGATCTTTGTCTGTTTCTCAAAGCTTAATTCTTTCTTAGAAAGTCTTGTCTGGATATCCAGTGTCCAGCTTGATGCTACAGAGTTCAGACCTGTAGAAAGTGTAGACTGTGCTGCTGCATAAATAGCTGCTAACAGAAGTCCTGTTACACCAACCGGAAGCTCAAATGCGATGTAAGATGCGAAGATCTGGTCCTGAGCTGCTGCCGGTGGAAGTGCATTCTGCTGATAGAATACGTATAATCCTGTACCGATCAGGTAGAATACTGTTGCGATGAAGATTGATAATCCTCCGTTTGTAAGCATCATTTTGTTCAGTTTCTTTGTATCAGTTGTTGTTGTAAAACGCTGTACAATATCCTGGCTTGATACGTAAGATGCCATTGTATTGAATCCGGCACCAACGATCATGATGAATACGCTGTCTTTAAAAATATTAGCATTGAAGATTGGCTGATCTACAGCAAGGAACTTATGCTCTGTTGTCAGTGCATGTGCGATTGCTCCAAATCCACCATCTAAGTGTGCTAACAGGAAGATCAGTGCAAATGTAACACCGATCAGAAGTACAGATCCCTGGATGAAGTCTGTCCAAAGTACGGATTTAAGACCTCCTGTGTATGAGTAAATAATAGCAATGATACCCATGATAATGATCAGTAAATTTACGCTGATTCCAGTCAGACTTCCAAGTACCATACATGGAAGGTACATGATGATTGACATACGTCCGATCTGGTAAATGATGAACATTACAGCTCCAAGTACACGAAGTCCTTTGCTTCCGAATCTCAGTTCCAGATAATGATATGCTGTATCAATATCCAGTTTGCTGTAGATTGGCAGGAAGAATTTAATCGTGATCGGGATAGCTAACAGCATACCAAGCTGTGCGAACCACATGATCCATGTTCCTGCGTATGAGTTTCCTGCTAATGACAGGAATGAAATCGGACTTAACAGTGTTGCGAAAATTGATACGGAAGTTACCCACCACGGTACAGTTCCGTCTCCTTTAAAATACTCTTTTCCTTTCATTTCTTTCTTTGCGAAATGAAGGCCGGCGAACAGTACAGCCGCGAGATAAACTACTAAAATGACTAAATCTACTACGGTAAACCCTTGCATCGTCTCTCTCCTTACAGTATTTTTTATATAATCTTACAGATATTTAGCTTTTGCGTCGCGAACCATCTTAGCTGCTTCTTCAACGATAGCCATGTCTTCTTCTACTAATGCTGGCAGTGGCTCTCTTACTCCGCCAAGTTCCAGACCTTCGTTGATCTTTAACATAGCTTTGATCACTGCGTACATATTTCCGTGTGCAGAGCACATCTTATAGATAATCTCATCACAAGCATACTGGATTTCTCTTGCTTCTTCCATCTTTCCGGCTCTTACATACTCGTCTAATTTCAGATATAATTCCGGCATAACTCCGTATGTACCACCGATTGCTCCTTCAGCTCCGATGACACGTCCACTCATGAACTGCTCATCTGGTCCGTTGAAGATGATGTAGTCAGGGCCTGCTGCCTGTTTGAACATCTGGATATCCTGTACCGGCATAGAAGAGTTCTTAACACCAATTACGTTAGGATTCTTTCTCATCTCTGCGAAAAGTCCCTGTGTAAGAGCCACTCCTGCAAGCTGTGGAATGTTGTAGATTACGAAGTCTGTGTTTGGTGCTGCTGCACTGATGTCATTCCAGTACTGAGCGATTGCATACTCTGGCAGGTGGAAGTAGATCGGTGGGATTGCTGCGATTGCATCAACTCCAAGGCTTTCTGCATGTCTTGCAAGTTCCTGGCTATCTTTTGTGTTATTGCATGCAACGTGTGCGATAACTGTAAGCTTTCCTTCTGCTGCTTTCATAACGTTCTCAAGGATGATCTTACGGTCTTCTACGCTCTGATAAATACATTCTCCTGACGAACCGTTCACATATACACCTTTCACACCTTTTTCTACAAAGTATTTTGTCAGTGCCTGAACGCCTTCCGGGCTTACATTTCCTTCGTTGTCATAGCATGCATAGAATGCAGGGATTACGCCTTTGTACTTTTCAAGATTTCTCATGGTTTCTTTCTCCTTTTCTTTGTCTTTTTATATAAATTTAATTTAATAAGTTCCTTGCAGAATTATCTTTCCATTTCTTCTACAAATGATTTTGTGATCAGCTGCGGTCTTGTGATAATAGATCCTACAACAACACTGTACGCACCAAGCTCGATCACATGTTTTGCTTTTTCCGGTGTATTGATGTTACCTTCTGCGATCACTCTGTGTTTTGCTTTTGCGACAATCTTTCTTAAGATTTCGAAATCATTTGCCTCGATCTTATCGCCCTTGCTCTGCTCTGTGTAACCAACCATTGTAGTTCCGATGAAGTCAAATCCAAGTTCATCCGCATGCAGTGCTTCTTCCACTGTAGAACAGTCTGCCATGAATAACTGATCCGGATATTTTGCTTTTACTTCTTTAAAGAACTCATCTAATGTCTTTCCGCCAGGTCTCTTTGAAATAGTAGCGTCCATAGCGATGATTTCAGGTTTTACTTCCATCAGTTCTTCGATTTCTTTCATCGTTGGTGTAATGTAGATATCACTGTCATCATAATCTCTTTTTACGATTCCGATGATTGGCAGATCAACCTGTGACTGGATCTCCTTGATATCTTCTTTTGTATTTGCACGAATTCCGCTTGCACCTCCCTGTTTTGCAGCCAGTGCCATTCTTCCCATAATGAATGAAGAATGTAATGGTTCATCTGGTAATGCCTGACATGATACAATTAATTTACCCTTCAGATTTTCAACTTTCTGATTCATTTTTTGTTCCCTCCTTTGTTCTGCAATCAGTATAGTATTATTCGATTTTATTTTCAAGTACATTTGCAGTTCTTGAAACTTCTTTCATCCTTTTCAATACTTCTTTCTGTTTTGCCTATTTTAAAATCCGTTTTTTATGCAATATGCACAATTCCAGGCAATTTCTTTCCACTTTTGAAAGTAGTTTCAGTTTATGCTATTTTACTTGAAAATTCATTTATAATGTATATACTAATATTCAGAAACAAAAAAACAATAGAATAAGGAGAGATTTTATTATGGTAATTTATAAAGCAAAAGACTATCAGGATATGAGCCGTAAGGCCGCAAACATCATTTCTGCACAGATTATTATGAAGCCAAACTGTGTACTTGGACTTGCAACCGGATCTTCACCGGTCGGTACATATAAACAGCTGATCGAATGGTATAAGAAAGGGGATCTTGATTTTTCCCAGGTTACAAGTGTAAACCTCGATGAATACAAAGGACTCAGTCCTGAAAATGATCAGAGCTACAGATATTTCATGAATACCAATCTCTTTGATCATGTAAACATCGACAAAACCCGTACTTTCGTTCCAGACGGACTGGAAGCAGATTCCGCGAAAGCCTGCAACGATTATAATGCAGTCATCCGTAAGCAGGGCGGTGTAGACCTCCAGCTTCTCGGTCTTGGACACAACGGACATATCGGATTCAACGAACCAGGTGCCGCTTTTGAGAAAGAGACACACTGCGTAGATCTGACAGAAAGTACAATTGAAGCCAATAAGCGTTTCTTCGAATCTGAAGATGATGTTCCGAGACAGGCTTATACAATGGGAATCAAGAATATCATGCAGGCCAAGAAAATTCTGGTTGTTGTAAGCGGAGAAGATAAGGCGGATATCTTAAAAGAGGTCTTATACGGACCAATTACTCCGAAAGTTCCTGCTTCTATTCTTCAGTTACATAATGATGTTACGATTGTAGCTGATGAAGCAGCACTCAGTAAGATTGATATGTAATATGAATAAAAAATCCCGGTATGTGAATCAGACATTTTTGAGCATCCAGCTCATTGTCCTTTCACATACCGGGATCTTTTTCTGTATTCGATTATATTTGCGGCAGCCGGACTATTTTTGTAAAGCTGCTGCTTTTTTTCTTCCTGCAATGATCAGTATAGCGGATATCACTACAATCGTGCCTGCCAACAGCTGAGAGACCGGAAGTCCAACTTTTGGCAGCAACAGCTGATCGGTTCTAAGTCCTTCGATCCAGAATCTGCCAAGACCATACCCCAAGAGATAGATCAGGAAGACTTCCCCATCGAATTTCTTATGCTTGCGGTACAACAGCATGATAATCAGCACCATCAGACACCACAGGGATTCGTACAGGTAGGTCGGATGAACCTGAATATACATGACTCCTTTGACTGTCTCGGCATGATTCCACATCTTTGTTGTGATATCCGAACTTCTTACTGCATCCACCGGAAGTCTCATGGCAAATAAGCCATTTGTATATTCGCCGAATGCTTCTCGATTAAAAAAGTTCCCCAATCTTCCGATCATCTGTCCGGTGATCAGACCGAATCCGCCTGTGTCAAATAACAGGAACGGTGATAATCCTTTTATTTTTGCAAATATAAATACTACAACAATTGCCGTGATCACACCGCCGTATATGGCAAGACCGCCCTCACGGATGTTAATGATGCTCTTAATATCGTCTTTATACATATCCCAGGAGAAAATCACATAATATGCCCTTGCTCCGATAATTGAAAAGATAACTCCATATATTGCCAGATCATTATAATCTTCTACGTTCTGATGCGTACGCTTTGCTTCCATTACCGCCATCATAAGTCCCGCAAGTATTCCGATTCCTATGACGATTCCATAATATGCGATATCGAATCCAAAGACTGTGATATGATCGCCGACAGATTTTAAATGAATTCCCAGATTAGGGAAATCTATGGTTCTGTACCGAAATTTAATAGTGCCTGACACCAATGTGGTCAACTTAAGAATTTTAGAAAAATTTTAGAATTCCTTCAGCCCTGATTTCATGGGCATTTGAAGGAATTCTTTTCTTTTTTTACAAAAAAGTACTTGACAAAACCTCCTGAAAGTGAGGTCGCTTCGCGACCTATTAATTAAGGAATTGTTCGTCTCGCCACGAACCTTAATTACACTTTAGGAGGTATATCATATGAATCGAATTGACATCTGCAAAAATATCATCCAATCCATTAAGGATTATATCACAACCCCAGAAAAACTGGAACCAAATCGTGCAAAAAATCATTTTGTGCATTTTGCGCCAGTCAGTGGCCACTGGTGCGTTTGCCAGTGGACACTTGGCGCTACGAGTGGCCGGAAGTTAATCGACCACTTTGTGTTCGATCATAACGTTATAATGT